>JBGPEF010000194.1:0-9048 GCA_041482675.1 Tepidisphaeraceae bacterium
ATTCCCATTGGCCGCCAGCCACTCACGAGCGATAAGTCCGTCAAGCCGAAGCGCCGAGAGATCCCGATTCATTGCTCATCCTCCCTGATGCCCACCCCACAACTCGCATTATACCCCCGCGCAGTTTTTGCTCAATCATTCCTTTGAATAATCACCACCGTCTGATCATCCACCGGCTCTTCCTTCCCCTGCCACTTAAACATCGCATCCCGCAACGCCAGGAGCTGCTCCTGCGGCGTGCAATCTGGATTCTCGTCCAACAGGGCGATGACCCGATCGATGTCATAGAACTCCCCCTTGCTGCTGCGGGCCTCAAACACCCCATCGCTCATGACAATCAGGCTCCCCCCCGGCCCCAGCGGCAGGTCGAGTGCCTGATCGCAGATCAATTCCGGCAACACCCCAATCGGCGGGCCAAGCGGCTCACAAACTCTCACCTTTTCATTCCGATTCGGCCGCAAAAAGAACGGCCCATGCCCCGCGCTGCACCATTTCAGATCCCCATTCGCTCCCACGCACCCCATAAACGCCGTCACAAACATCCCCGGCTCCAAATCACTCGCCAGCCGCGCATTCACCCGCGACAGGAGCCACAGCGGATCGCAATTAATCTCCGACAGCGCCCGAATCAGCGTCCGCGCCTGCGAAACCACCAGCGCCGGCGCAATCCCATGCCCGGATGCATCCCCCAGAAACACCCCCATCCGCCCATCCGCCATCTCCCACAAATCATAAGCATCCCCCCCCGTCACCGACGCCGTCCGCGCCCATCCCACCGCCGAAAGTCCCGCAATCTGTGGCGGCCTCGCCGGAATCATCGCCATCTGCACCTTCTGCGCCAGTTCCATCTCATGCTGAAGCCCCGCCGTCCGCACCACCTCCATCTGAAGCCGATATCGCTGTATCGCCACCCCCGCCTGATCGGCCAGCAGTTCCATCACCGTAATATCATTGTCACTGAAAGCTCCGCCGATCCGATTCACCGCCTGAAGCACCCCAATCTGCCTCCGCTCCAGATTCTTCACCGGGACCGTCAGCAGATTGCGCGTGACAAAGCCGTTCCGCTTATCCACCTCCCGATTGAAGCGCACATCCTGATACGGCTCGGCCACCAGCAGCGTCTCATTGCTCTGGAAAACGTGCCCCACGATCCCCGCCGTCGATGGCACGCGAATCTCTTTCGCCCCCAGTGCCACCTTGGTCCAAAGCTCCCCCGTCTTCGGATCATGCAAAAAAATGCTCGCCCGCTCCGAGCTGACCAGCGACGTTGACGCCGTGCAAATCCGCGTCAGCAGCGCATCCAGATCGGCCGTCATCGCCAACAGCGATGCCACATCCAGCACCAGCTTCATCTGATCAGTCGTGATGGGTGTGCGTTCAGTGACCATTTGCCCTGCGGCCGACATGGGCAGGGCTTCCACCTGCCCGGACCCAAGTCTTCTATATTCTTCTGAAAACACCCTTTTGACAAATGGTACGGCCCGCTTTAGCGGTCGTATCCGCAATTCGTCCGCCAAATCCGACCCTACACCCCGCGTTCACGGATTAATACTGCGGCCCGCCCGGATTGATGTCCTTGTTCCACAACAGGATACCCCCCGCCATGCTCTTCACGTCGGCAAACCCGTTCTGCCGCAGAAGCTGCGTAAATTGCATGGACCGGCCGCCGGTTCGGCAGTGTACCACGATCTTATCGTTCTGATGCTCCTTGAGTGATGCGATGTGCTGCCCGATCTGCTGGAGCGGAATCAACTTGGCCCCTTCAATGTGGGTGATCTGATATTCGTTGGGCAGCCGGCAATCGATGAACACAAATTTGTCCCCCCGGTCCAGCATCGCCTTCACCTCTCGCGGCGTGGTTTCCCAATTGGGATCGAAATGATACTCCGGCGGCAACCCTCGCTCATCCAGATTCGCTTCGCTCTTCTTGCCGGCCGAAGCCCCAGCGGGCTGCTTCGCCAGTTTCACTTCCGCCTCCGTCTCCGCCAGCGACTTGGGATCGAGAATCGGCGCCCCGCAGAACTGCTCATAATCGATCGGCGCTGTAATCGTCGGACTATCCCCGCAAACCGGGCACTTGCGATCATGCCGAATCTTGAACGTGCGAAACTCCATGTCCAGCGACGTCCACGTGATCAATCTCCCAATCGCCGGCCTTCCAATCCCCAGAATCAGCTTCACCACTTCCGTCGCCTGCAATGATCCAATCGCTCCGCAAATCACTCCCAGAACCCCTCCCTCCGCGCAGCTCGGCACCGAACCCGGATCAGGCGGCTCGGGATAAAGGCACCGATAGCAGGGCCCTTTTTCTCCATTATCCGGATTCTTCAAATGCGGCGCAAAAACCGTCACCATCCCCTCAAACCGAAAAATCGATCCATAAACATTCGGCTTCTTTTGCAGCACGCACGCATCATTCACGCAATACCGCGTCGGGAAATTGTCGGTCCCATCGACAATGACGTCATAATCCCTGATGAGATCAATCACGTTGGTGCTATTCACCACCGTCTTGTGCTCGATCACCTTCACATCCGGATTCAGATCCTTCAGCCGCTTCGCCGCCGCCTTGACCTTGTCCTCCCCGATATTGCTCGTTCCAAAAATCACCTGCCGCTGCAAATTGCTCGGGCTCACCACATCCACATCCGCCAACCCCAGCGTCCCCACCCCCGCCGCCGCCAGATACAAACTAATCGGCGACCCCAACCCCCCCGCCCCAATGCACAGCACCTTCGCGTTCAGCAGCTTCTTCTGCCCCTCCATCCCCACCTCCGGCAGAATGAGGTGTCGCTTGTATCGATTGATCTGTTCGCTGTTAAGTTGATTGACGCTCATATCCCCATTCTAGCATCGTCCCCAGACTCGGCGAGTCGCCCACACTCGCCCTCTCCGGCAATTAATCCCCCTCCCCCTCCCATCCCGCGCTCCAGCACAAGCGCGCCTTCGTGCCTTCGTGCCTTCGTGTTTAATCCTCTTCCCCTACGCCAGTTCCAGCGATTTCCTCGAAACATCCCTCATCGCCTTCTCCCACGGCCCCGTAATCGCCAACGTGATCCCCGGCGTATAAATATTCACAAACAACGTCGACCCATCCGGCGAAAAACACACCCCCGCCAGCTCCGCACTGTTCAGCGCATTTCTCCCAAACTTATAAACATGCCCGCTCGGCGTCACCCCCAGCAGATACTGATCCGGCGTGATCTTTCCCTCCTGGTCCTCGCACACAAACAAATCCCCCCACGGCGCAACCGTCAGATTATCCGCATTCTCCACAATGCTGTTGTCATTGGGCTCGACAAACAGCTCCAGCCTCCCCGGCGCATTGTTCTCTTCATGGGTCCCCTCATATCGACTCGGAAAATATCTCCAAATCTGTCCCTTGCGCGCCTCCCCTCCCGTCGTACACGCAAAGTAAACCGCCTCCCGCCCATACCACATCCCCTCCGCCCGCGCAAATCGCGCGCATCCGTGTACAAAATACCCATACACCCTCAGCTCATCCTCCTTCGGATCAAATTCAGAAACATCCACCCACTCCACATCCATCACCTGCCCCACCTCGATCCGCCGATTCCCATACCAGTTGCGCGTGTCCGTCGCCGCCTTTCCTTTGATCCGCAGCGCCTCCAGTCGTCCCCCCGCCACCATCCGTCCCTTCTGATTCGGCAGATATCGATATAGCAATCCATTGGGCCGATCTTCCGTCTCGTAAACCACCCCTGATTTCGGATCGACCGCAATCGCCTCATGCCGAAACCGCCCCATCTGAATCAATGGCACCGCCTTCACCAACCCCATCGCACTCGCCGGCACCTCAAAATTAAATCCGTGCTCCTTCTCCAACTGATCATCCGGATCATCCATCGTCTCCTCGCAGGTGATCCAGCTCCCCCACGGCGTCGTCCCCCCCGCGCAATTGCGAATGGTCCCCGCCAGGCTCAAAAAATGCTTCTCCAGCCGCCTTTCCTTCGTGTTGTAAATCAGCGTGCTCGTCCCGCCCAACGCCGGCTTCTCCCCGCGGCCAAAATCATAAAAAAGATGCTGATCCAGATTCTCGGCCAATTCATTCTTCTTCCCAAACGGCCCCAGCTCCTTCTCCTGCGGCTCCAGCTCGTGATTCCTCACCAGAATCGTCCTGCCATCCGGCCCCGCAAACGTCGCCATCCCATCCTGTTTCCCCGGCACATACAGCCCATCATCCATCCGCTCCCCCTGCCGCGAAATTGCCTGATAGCTAAATCCCTCCGGCAGATCGAACAGCTTCTTCGGGTCCGGCTTCAACTCCATCTGCACCGCCTCATCTCCGCTCGATGCGCACCCGCTGATATGCCGCAATCCCGCAAATCCAGCCGTAACAATGCTCGCATTCCGCAAAAAATCACGACGCGACACGTGCATGAACGAACTCCTAGTAGGTCCGCCTGTGCCGGACATCCTCACCCCCGACTCGAATGTCGTTCGCCTCTGCCGGACATCCTCACCCTTGGCTCGCCGACCAACTCTCAAACCGCCCCAGCATCTCCCTCGTCACCGACTTCGGCGTGTCCCCAATCACATCCTCAATAATCTTCCACGTAATCTCCCCCTCCTCCCCGCTCGCCACACTTTGAAGAAACGGCACCGTCGCCGCCCGATCACAAATGTACTTAATGTCCGCCCCGCTATATCCATCCATCTTGTCGGCCAGCGCATTCAAATCAATCGCATCATCCACCGGCCGCTTTCCCAGATAGATGTCCAGCATCTTCCGCCGCGCTGCCACATCCGGCAGAGGAATATACACCTTCTCATCAAACCGCCCCGGCCGCAGCACCGCCGAATCGAGCTGCCACGGGCAGTTCGTCGCCCCCATGAACATCACCGGCGTGGTTTTCTTGTCAAAACCTTCCATCCCCTGAAGAATCTGCGGCACCACCCGCTGCATAACGCTCGATCCCTCATCCCGCCGCGCTGGCACCAACGCCTCAATCTCATCGATAAAAATCACCGCCCGCTTTTCCCCTCGCGCTGCATCAAAGAGCTTCTTGATGTTCTGCTCCGCCTCCCCCACCCATTTGCTCAAAACATCCGCCGGGCTGATCGTAAAAAAAGTCGCATCGATCTCCCCCGCCGTCGCCTTCGCCAGCATCGTCTTCCCCGTCCCCGGCGGCCCAAACAACAGCACCCCGCCTCCCCCTCTAATTCCAAATCGCTCCGCCAACTCCGGATGCTCAAACGGATAAACCATCTTCAGCCGGATGTCCTCCTTCACTCCCTCCAGCCCCGCCACATCATCAAACTTGATGCTCGGCTTCTCCTTCACAATCCACTGCGACGCCGACTTTTCCCCCTCACCCTCGGCCGAAGTTTCCTTCGACGGCCCCCCACCGCCACCCCTTCGAATCTGCGGCTGCCGCCGATTTTCCTCCTTCGCCCTCTCACAATCCCGCGCCAACTCCAGCAACTTCGCCGCCATGTCCCGTCGCCCCTGCTGCAACTCCTCCCCCTGCGCATCCTTCGCCAAAATCGTCATCGCCCGCGCCGCCTCCAGCAAATAAATCCGCGCCGAATCCCACTGCCCCGCCCTCCGCGCATCCAAACCCTTCTGCCGATACCGCTCAAACGTGTCCCAACTAACTTCCGCCATCTTTAATCCTCATCCCCTCTCCCGGTACTCCGGGAGAGGGTTAGGGTGAGGGTCTTCTCTGATCGTGGCACGGGCATCCTGCCCGTGTCTACAATCTGGTACCACGGGCATCTTGCCCGTGAACACGGGCCGGACGCCCGTGTCACTCTTCACCTCTCCCAAGCACTTCCTCAATCACCACCCTTATCGCATCATACTCAAAACCCCTCCTCACCAGCATCCCCACCAGCCTCCTCCGCGCCACTTGCGGCTCCAATTTCCTCAACCGCCCCGCCTGTTTCTCCGCCAACCTCCTCGCCTCGCCAATATTATCGTTGTTCTCATACACCTCCCCCCCCGCCCCCTCCGCCACCTCCCGCTTCACCCCCGCCCGCATCAACTCCACCATCGCCCGCCTCGGCCCATGATGCTTGTGCTGCGCCGCCGCCAGCGCCTTCGTCTTCGCAAACCGCTCATCATTCACATACCCCAGCCTCGCCAGCTCCTCCAACACTTCGTCGACCATCCCCGGCAAATATTCCTGCCGCAACAGCTTCTTCCTCAGCTCCTCCCTGCTATGCAGCCGCCCACTCAAATATTTGATTCCCCGATCCAGACACTCCTGCCGAACCTCCCCCACCTCAATCTCCTCAATCTGCGCGCTCGACAACGTCATCCCCTCCCTCAACCGAAACCGCGCCACCACATTCAGCTTCACACTAAACGCAAACTTCCCATCCAGATAAACCTGCCGCCGCTGGGGCTTGCGCTTCGGCTCGACAATCCGGGTGATCACTCCCATCGCCGCATTGTAAGCTTTGATTTACGACTCCGCGCTCCCGCCCCTTCGTCCCCATGCATTCCCTTTGATCCGCTCTTCCCTTATTAGAGTCCCTGCGGAGCGAGGCCGCTCCATCATGGGCAGCGCCCGCTCACTCTTCCTCATCCCTCATCTCCACCACTTGCGGGTACAACACCCAATCCCCCTCCAACCTCTTTTCCTCATTCCACATCGCCGCCCCCCACCTATCAATCTTCCCATTCCTCTTCACCGGCACTCTCCCCCCGTCATCCTTCCGATCATCCCCCACGCTATATACCACCGGCTTCCCGTTAACCAATCGATACCTCACCCCCTCTCCGGTGATCCGATCCGCTGGAACCTCCGGCAAATATCGCGGCACCAACTCCTCCAGCTTCGCGGGGTACTCCCCAAATTTTCTGCGATAAAGCTCCAGCGCAATCCCCACCACCAACCCATCCCGCTCCCCAAGCGCCCGTTCCGCGTGTCCCTGAGCCCCCCCGCGCCATCCACTCACCAGTTGCGACAGCGATCCCAGGATGTATGCCACACCCCTCGGCGCCCCGCTCACCATCCGCTTGTACGCACTCCAATCCGCCTCACGCATCGGCCGCCGAAAATTCGCGTCCGCAACACCCAGCATCGCATCGTAATACTCCACCACCTCCCGCCGCGAAGCCGCCACCGTCCCAGCCATCCCGCTCACCAGCCCCTCATAGTCGTGCCGCATATCCGACCCATACCCCGCATAAAGCTCCTGAAAAAACTTCTGCCCTTCCCCCGTGAAATGTCCATCACCCTTCCCATCATCCGTGTAAGCGCGCTGAATCGCATCCTCAAACATCATCCGCTCCCCCCTCAGACTCAAAAAATCCGCCGCCACTCTCGGCCGCGATAACAAATGCGCCAGCTTCCTCAAATCCTCATCGCTCAGCTTCGATGCATCCTCCGCCACGCTCTCCCCCGCCACCTGCATAGCCATCGCCCACATCGCCATCCCCCACATGTCATTCGCCATGACATCCCCCTCCCGGTGCAATTGCTCCCCCAGCCTCACCAGCGCCTCAACATCCCTCATCACCCGTTTCCCATCCCCCTGCTCCCGCGCCAACCGCGCATCCATCGCCAGAATATTCGCCAGCCCAGCCAACTCCGTCCGATATGGCAGCGAAATCCCCCACACCGCATTCCCGCCGCGCCGCATCTCCCGCTCCCACATCCCCGCCATCCCCGGATACAGCTCCTCATCCCTGATCGATCCCTCCGGCCCCAGCACAAATCCCAACACCGGCTTCTCCGCTCCCTCCCACGCCAACTCCACCACCTTCTCTCGCTCACGAAGCCACGGCCCCACTTCCTCCCAGTGCCTGCTCCCCGGCCGCGCATCCCAGATTCTCTCGAATCGTTCCCTGAACGCCTTTGAATCCCTGTCCCCCAGCCCCAAAACCGCCCGCCGATAAATCGGCCACGCCCTCTGCTCCACCGCCGTCCCCAGCTTCCCCCGATTCAACGCCTCCAGATAATCCACCTTCACCACCGGCCGCCCCATCAAAAACCGCGCCGCCAATCCTGCATAAATCACCAACACTCCCACCACCATCCACCCCAACCCCCTTAACACATGCCACGCCATCGGCCTCCCCCTTTTCTTCGCCCTCCGAATCAACCTCGCCGCTTTCTTCTCATCGCCAAACTTCCCCTTCAACTCCTCAGCGCTCGCACCGCCCTCCAATCCATCCGCAAAATGCGCAATCAGCTCATCAGCAACTTCAACTTTCTCACCCACCCACAGCCGCGTCCTCCTCACCACCCGCCACACCAGCTCTTTCACCTCACCCGGCAACCCCGACGCCTCGATCCTCCCCCTGACGTCCAACCGCCCCGTCACCCGCCCCCGCACCAGGTCCCGCAGCGGCGTGTGCCGCAATCTGCGAATCACATTTCCGGGTGCAACAACGCTCATCGCGTTTCTTCCGAAAGAGGCGTTTCAATCCCCATTACTGTACCCCCCCAACATACTATGGCATACATACCATGTAAACCCAAAAACCTCCCCCAACCGTTGCGCTTCCAAAAAATCTTCCCAGATTTTTTTCCGCTTTCCCCCAGCAATCCCAACATCCCGTTGCGCCACCCGACAAAAACCCAATTCAATCCGCGCAACATCACCCATATATAGAGGAGGTGCTTTTGATGATCGAGACGTTCGCACATCCCGCGCTTCGCTTTCTCCCCCGGCCATCCGCCCAGCGCCCTCCCTCCATCCCCACCTCCCGCTCTCCCGCCACCCCCCTTCACCCCACCTCCTCTGCAAAACGAACCCATTTTCTCCACCCCACCGCTACCGCCGCCCTCCCACCCGTCCGGGACTCGGTTTTGCGCCTCCCAACCTCAATCAGGACCCGCCCGGGACTTAAAATGGACGCAAAAAGGACTCGAAAAGGACGTGGAAAGGACTCGCCTTTTTCACCCTCAAAATCCACAACCCCCACTCCCTCAAGCCTTTATCAATTCCACCCCCCGCGCAACATTTTTTCTCCCCACCCCCCTCCCCCCCTCCGAACCTTTGCTCCCCATCTTCAACCCGGCAACCGCTCCAACTACAAAACGAACCGCTATGACACCGTCCCTGTCAAGG
>JBGPEF010000195.1:0-9028 GCA_041482675.1 Tepidisphaeraceae bacterium
CAGCAGACCAGTTACTCAATCAACGGTTTGAATTACAGCCGCCGGGCCGTGACTGATGAGTTGTCGCGGCGTTTCGATCGCTTCAAAGAGGCCGAGGTGATCCTGGCCGGAAAGCAGCGGCTGCTGGAGAACCGGGAAAAGTCGCTGCTGGCGGGAATCGCCATGCTGGAAAAGACGCGCTCGCAGAAATCGCTGCTGGAAAACCAGGTCGAGTCGCTGGAAGGCCAATTCCGTCTCGTGCAGGCGGCGGCGGTGGGCTCGAAGCTGCACATCGATCACAGCAAGCTGGCCCAGACACAAAAAGTTCTGGCCGACATCAAAAAACAGCTTGACGTGGCCGAGCGCGTGCTGGCGCACGAGTCTCGCTTCACCGAAGAGATCAAGGTGGACACCGTCGATGAAAAGGAGCTGGTGGCTTCGGTGGATGATCACTTTGGAAACGCCAAATCGAGCGACAATGCCGCACCGACGGCCCAGGGGCCGGATGCGCCGGCTGTCGCAAGTCAGCACTGATTCCTCCGCTTCCCGTGGCACGGGCAACTCGCCCGTGCTACGGGCCGGGCGGCGATGCAACGGGTATATTTCACGCTAGTGGCGGACGTGAAACCGGAGACTCCCGTGCTGTTTTTACGGATCAAACAAGCCGAAGTGGCGCTGGCGGACCGGCGGCTGGACGAGGCTTACGAGATAGCCAAAACCAGCGAGCTGCGGAAACATCGCAGCGGCCAGGAGCTGGTGGGGCGGCTGGCCCGGGCTTTCCTGGAGCGCGGCCGGGAGCATCTGGGCGCCGATCGGCCGATTCCAGCTTGTCACGATTGCGAAAAGGCCGAGCAGTTGGCGGGGAATCTGCCGGAGGTGGCGGAACTGCGGTCGGCCGTGGCGTCGGCACTCAAGGCCGGACATGAAGCCCAGCAGCGATGTGCCCAGGTGCTGGCGGCCGCGCGGCGGCAGTTCGAACGGGGGCAGTTGACCATCGGCCAAAACATCCTGTCGCGGAATCACAATCACAATAATGAAGCGGTTATGCTTGCGGATATGGCGGAGAACCAGCGGGCGGTGATCGATGCGCTGATGGCGCGGGCGAACGAGGCGCTGAAGCGCGATGACTGGCAGGCGGCGATTGATATCGTTGGTCGCTCCACGCCATCGGTCTGCGGCGACATTCATGTTCGCGAGCTGGTGAATCAGATTGTGGAGCGCGTGCTGCCCAGGCTTTCCGAAGCAATGGATCACGGGCGGCTGGATATCGCTCAGAGTCTGGTGAGCAGGATCGAGCGGGTTGCCTCCGAGTCGATGGAGATCGAGCAGGTTCGCCAGACGTTGCGGCAGTGCAGCGCGATTTGGACGGCGATCGATCATGGAAAACTGCGCGAGGCCGAGGAGTTGGTTCGGCGGCTGACTGCGGTGCTGCCGGATGCGAAATGGATTGCGACGGTCGGGGGAAATCTGAAGCGCGCGGCCGAGTCGCTCGAGGAATTGCGCACCGGGCCATTCAGCCTGCTTTCGGAGCAGATGACGATCATGGTGGGGGATCGCGCTGTCCGGCCGGCGCATTCGCCAGTGGCGCAGCCGCCGAGGTTGCCGATGGATGATCAACTTTCGGAAAAATTCACGATTCGGGTCGATGGGGTGGGGAGTTTTCGGGTCCTGCGAGGCAGGCGGATTACAATTGGCCCGGTGAGCGGATCGAAGCGCGTGGATCTGGCCGTGCTGGCGGAAGCGATGCTGCCGACGGTCGCGATCGAGCGCGATGAGGAGGATTATTTTTTGCGGTCGCCGGTGCCGGTGGCGATTAACGATCAGCCGACGATGGGGCGGCTCCTGAATAATGGCGACCGCATCATGCTCTCGTCGCGGTGCCGCATGACCTTCGCCAGGCCCAGCCCGGCGAGCAATTCGGCTCTGTTGCATCTGTCCGGCGCGAGGCTCCCCAAGGCCGATGTGCGGAGCGTGATCCTGCTGGATCGCGAGCTGATCATTGGCCCAGGCCCCAATGCTCATATTCGCTGCGATGAGATGACCGATTCGGCGATTCTTCAGGCACGGGATGGGAAATTGTTCTGCCAATCGCCGCTGGGAGTCCTCCTTGATGGTATTGCCGCCTCGCTATCCGCGCCGCTGCCGATGAACGCGCAGATTGCTGTTGGGCCGGTGAGCTTTTCGATCGGGAAGGATTAGCGATGCCCGCGTTTCGATACAAACATGGCGATCGGCCGCTGGATGGATACATGATCCAGCGCGGCGTCGGCCGGGGCGGATTTGGCGAGGTCTATTACGCCGTCAGCGACAGCGGCCGTGAAGTTGCGCTCAAAGTGATCCAGGGTTACGAGCAGATCGAGCTGCGCGGCGTCAGCCAGTGCATGAATCTCAAGAGTCCGCACCTGGTGACGATCTTTGATGTGCGCCACAACGTCGATGGCATTCCCTTCGTGATCATGGAATACGTCGGCGGGCCGTCGCTTCGCGAATTGTGCGACCAGCAGCCGGCGGGACTCGGCGTTCAAAAAGCGGCCTTTTTCCTTCGCGAAATCGGCAAAGGCCTGACGTTTCTGCACGACTGCGGCATCGTTCATCGCGATCTGAAGCCGGGGAATATTTTTTACGAAAACGGCTATGTGAAAATTGGCGACTATGGACTCTCCAAAGCCATGTCGGCCAGCCAGCACAGCGGCCAGACCATGACCGTCGGCACCGTGCATTACATGGCGCCGGAAATCGGGCTGGGTCGCTACGACCGCAGCATCGACATTTATGCGATGGGGGCCGTGCTCTTTGAGATGATCACCGGGCAGGTGCCGTATCTGGGCGCCAGCGCCGGCGAGATCCTCATGAAACACATGTCCTCCGAGCCCAATGTGCAGGGCATCGAGGAGCCATTCGCAACCGTGATCAAAAAGGCGATGGCCAGGGACCCCGCGCTGCGCTATCAGACGGTTCAGGAGATGGTGGAGGCCGTTTTTGGCGCGGATCACGTGCGCGAAAGCGTCTCGGGATTTTCACCCGGCGATTTGAGCATGGTCGCCCAGCGCGTGGCCGCGCGAGTGACGGTGGGCGTGGGTGGATCATCCGGCCCGCCGATGCCGCCAGCGCCTCCGCCAGCGCCCGATTCATGGCAAAATGCGGCCTTCGCGGAGCGGCCCAATCGCGTGGCGGGCCTGGCGACGCCGCCCCCGTTGCCCATGCCGGAGCTTCCATCGCCCGTCGTGCCGGCACGTCCGGCCACAACGCAAATCCGCCCCGATCCAATTCCCTCCAGGCAGCGATATATTCTGGCCGGCGCAACCACTCTCGTGATCGCACTGGCGGGCGGCGCTGTCTCACCGGCCAATCAACGTGACAGCTTCTTCCCCTGGATGGTCTTCAGCTTGTTCTGCATAGCCGGCGCGCTGGGAGGGATGGTCATCGGCCGGCGCTGGCTGCTGCCGAAAGTCGCGCCCGATGCCGGATTCGTCGCGCGGCTCTCCGTTGGCGCGCCCGCGGCGCTGTTGGGATTGATTGCCGCGCTGCCGGCGTTTGGAATGGCCGATGGCCGCGCGGGCGAGCTGCTCGGATACACGTGGCTCGGCCTGATTCTTCCCATCGTCATTCTCAACTGGGTGAAGTGGACCGCCCCGCACCGCGTGACTCGCGTGTCGCTGGTCAATGCACTGGTCGCGTCCGCATTTGCCCTGGCCATGACCTCTGTCAGCGGAGGCTCCCGCGAATTGGGGATCGCGATTCTCGCCGGCATCACGCTGGCGGCGGGCGTGCTCTTTCCGTGGACGCCAAGAATGTTCGTGCCCGCGGCGACGAGCGGCGCTGCCAGCCCGGTGCCGGCGGGCTT
The DNA here is from genome assembly GCA_041482675.1 of Tepidisphaeraceae bacterium. Lineage (GTDB taxonomy): Bacteria > Planctomycetota > Phycisphaerae > Tepidisphaerales > Tepidisphaeraceae > JBGPEF01. The sequence goes on from JBGPEF010000195.1 coordinate 3,824, forward strand.
GCTCCATCCCCAGCCTGAAGCGCGGCCGCTGCAAACGCATCAAGCACCCGCACCACGTCCTGCCCCCGCTCGTTCCTTCAACGTCCTTCGCACCCGCGAGGTGAGCGACTGGGTCCGCTGGGCATGGCGTGGGGGAATGGCGCTGGCTATTCCATCGGGAGTAGTCCTGATCACCGCGGCCGAGTCGTTCAATATCAGATGGAATCCGCAGGAACGCAGCCTGGCCCGCGGTTTTGGCGTCGGACTGATCATCTTGGGCGTGTTGTGCCTCTTCCAGTCGCTGCGCAGGCGGATGAGCGGGTGGTGGTCCTATCTCATCAAGCCGCTGGTGCTCTTCGCGTGCCTTCAGCTCATTCTCATCGCGGCCTTTCAGCTCGGATCGGGTGCATTGCGTTCTGAAGAATCACTGCTGGCCACTTTCTTCATCATTTTTCCCGCCATCTGCTTTCTAACCCTGCTGTTCGTGCAGTCAAGAAGCTCATGGGCGCCGACGCAGCCAGGTTATCTGCACGCCAAAACCCCGCCGCCTCTGCCGCCGCCATCACAGGCCGCGCCTTCGGCCGATTACCAGGCGATGCCGCAACAGCCGAGCGCACCATTCATGTCCGCCCCGGCCGCTTCACTCCGCCGCAATCACCCGCGGCCGGAAAAACTGCGCATCCTCTGCAATCTCATCGGCTGGGCGATTCACACCGTGACTTTCTTCATTGCCATCGCCGTGGCCGTCCATCTGCCCGCCTTCATTGCGGCCGGGTTGGTCGATCCACGCCTCCCCAGGGATCTCAGCCGCGCCCTGGGCAACAATTGGCCCAGGCTGCTTCATCTTCTGGGTTATATCCTCACTTACATCGGCGCATTTCTTGCCACCTTGTTCCTGATGCTCGGCCGGCGTTCGCAGGGAATCGTGCACATGATTCGCCCGATCTTCGCCGCCGCATGTTTCCTGATCGCGATGGTGATGCTGGATCACAGCCTTATCGGCGCATGGACCGCCGTTCCCAATGCCACCGCGCCCCAGATCGGCAACTCGATTGTGCAATACCTGGAAGCGGGGCAGGCGAAGGGGTCCATCATGTCGCTGATGTTCGCCCTGGCCGGATTGGCGCTGCTGCTCTGGCCGGCGCCGCACATGAAGTTCCCGGGGATTGACCGGGAGGATGGTGTTGCATGAGTGAGCCAACCTCTGTGTCCTGGATTTTAATGCTGGTCCTGATCCTGTTGGTCTTCGGCGCAATCGCCGCGATCATCTGGCGGTCCTGGATCGTGGGGACGATCGTGCTGGTCCTGGTCTTGGTGATTGGCGCGTTGTATACCGTGCGCTCATCTGTCAGTCCCGCCCCGAGCGTGTGGATCACCGGTGAGAAACCGAAGCCCGCCATAGAACTCTGGGAACCCACCGCCGAGGAGCTTCAGACGGCCGACGTCTTCCCATCGCTCGAAGATGCGGCCACCTCGCTCGCCCAGCAATTGTGCAAGGAAGTGTCAGATGGCAAGTTGGGACAAGCGCCGGTGACGCACATTCACATCGTCACCACCGACAAGGATGGCATCGGCTCATCGATTGACTCTGTTTTCCGTCAGTCCAATACTGGCGCGGAGATTGTGGTCGACAATGTTCCTGACACCGATCCACGCGCGCTCATGATCACGGCCAAGGTTGAAGGAGCTGATAATAAAAGCAAAAAACTTGTCCTTTCGGCCAGCCGAAACAATGAACATCGCCAGGCAGATGCGCGGGTTACCAATAAACTCTGGGTGAATCATCTCGACGAATTTCAAGGCAAGAACTCGATGCAACTCTGGATGAGTGCGTGGTCCTCGCTCCCGACCAAATCCTCTGAAAGCGCCCGGCAACAGGCCCGGCAAGACGCCGCCCGCAAGATGATCCCCCTGGTGCGATCGAAATTCATCGAGCTATCAAATCCGAATACCGTCGATGACCGCTGGCTGCGCGACCGCCTCGAGCGCGATATTTCCCGCTTCACGAAGGAAGAGTTCGTGCAGCGCATGACCCTGCCATATTCAGGCGAGGTCTATCGTGTCGGCCTGCTCCTGGATGTAAGCCCCCACAAGCTCGACCTGCTCCAGGGCACCCTGCTCCGTGAACAGCGCCACAGCGCCGACGGCATTCGCCGCTTCGGCGGCGGAATCGGCGGGCTGGCGGTCTTAATTTGTCTGGTCTATTTGTTTCTCAATCGGGCCACTCGCGGTTATTTTCAGATGAACCTGCGATTGGCCGCCTTCCTGGTGCTGATCGCCGGCGTGTTGCTGATCATGCTGATTACCTGATATGGCCGAGCCGGGTAAGAAACGGCCGGGGAAGCGATGAGCGAGCTGAGTCAGGGCGAGCAATACCTGGTCAACCAGATCCGCGCTGGCAGCGCGGAGGGATGGTCGCAGCTCGTCGAGCGATTTGAAGGACGCCTCCTGGCCTTCGCCGCCAGCAGGTCAATCAAGCGCGCTGATGCCGAGGACCTGGTCCAGGAAACATTCGTGAAATTCCTGGGCGGCCTGCCGACTTATCGTGAAGAAGCCAGCCTGGAAACCTATCTCTTCATGATCCTGCGCCGGCGGATCATCGATTTCCTGCGCGGCCGCAAGCCATCGGTCTGCGTGATGCAGGAGGGCGATGATGATGAGCCGATGGGCATCGAGCCCAAAGCGCCCGACCTGACCGCCAGCACCTACGCCCGCCGCGATGAACAGCTCGAGCAGTTCCGCTCCATCCTCGGCGAATCCCTCGGCCAGATGATCGGCGGCCTGAAGGAGTCGGAAAATTTCCGCGACCTGAAAATCGTCGAGATGCTTTTCTATGCCCAGCTTCGCAACAAGGAGATCGCAAAGTTGATGGCGATGGACGAGAAGGCGATCGCCCTGATCAAGCATCGTTGGCTCAAGCAGCTTCGCGAGCGCGTGGAGGGGCGATTGCAGGACCAGGATTTTTCCGCGCTTGAGGCCGCGCGGGCCGATTCGCTGCTGACCGACATCTGGGAGAGCCAGCGGCTCAGTTGTGCCAAGCGGAGCACGGTGGGGGGGTATTTGCTCAAGACGCTGGAGCCGGCGTGGCAGGATTATGTGCAGTTTCACGTCGAAAAACTGGGCTGTCATTTCTGCCGCGCCAATCTGGACGATTTGAAGAATGAAACCAAGCAGGCCCCGCGGGCGCTGCGCGATCGGGTGATGCAATCGACTGTGGGCTTTTTCCGGAAGAACTAAGATGGCTTCAACGGAATTCGCATCGATCTTCGAACGTCTGCGCGCGATTCTTCAAAAGTATGTGGGGAGGCTGTCGGTGGCGGCCGACACGCCAAACAGTTATTGCCTCGAAGGACCCGTCGGTCCCGCCACCCTGCGCGCCTGGAAAGGCAAAGCCAAACGGCCGATGCTCCCGGTGGCCTGGGTTGGGATCGGAAAGGCGTACGTGAGCTTCCACCTGATGGGGCTTTATGGAAACCAGAAGCTGCTCGGTGGAATGTCCAAAGAACTCAAGGCCCGCATGCAGGGGAAGACCTGCTTCAATTTCAAAAATTCCAACGAGGCGCTGTTTAAGGAGCTGGAGCAATTGACGGCCACGGGAATGGCCGATTTTCGCAAGGCCGGGTTCATTGCCGGATAGTCATTCCCGCCAGTGCTGCCCGCCGGTCAATTTGCGCAGCGCCTGACGAAAAAGCTCGCGCACTTGCTCGCCCGCCCACGACTGTTTGATCACCCAAGTGAACCCGTTTCGCAAATCATCATCGCGCAGCCTGGTGATTCTCTGCCCGCGTCGCACCAGTGCGGCCGCGATGCTGCCGTAATAGAGCAACAGACCCATCTCGGGAGAAAGAACGCTCTGGCGATCGGCTTTGTGCCGCTTGGACAAATCCTTCACGGCTTTTAGCAGCTCAAGCGGTGGATTGGGATGTTCCAGCAATTCCTGGACGCTGTGAATCGGCGGCTTCGCCTGCGAGAGCAATTGTTGGAGCGATTCTCCCCCATGAATTCCCAGCGGTTCCCGGAGCATCGCCTCGAGCTGTTTTGCAGGCCAGATCGCCCGGCCCTCGGCATCGAAGGCGATAAGCTCAGAGAGCGCATCCGACAGGTTTGTGGATGGATCGATCTCGCTCACGGTGCTCAACTCTAAGTTGACCAATGCCCTGCCCCTTTTCGCGCCTTAAATCGCCGCACTAAATCGCTCGTCCCCCCACCGTCAATCCCACTGGCTGTGGCGCCGGAACATACGTCGGCTCGACCGCAACAGCCATGGGCCGCCGCTTGCCCTTGGGTGGCATGCCATCCTCATCGATGATCCGCTGGATGGCCATGATTCCTTCGATCAGCGTTTCCGGCCGCGGCGGGCATCCCGGCACGTACACATCCACCGGCAAAAACTGATCGATGCCCTGGATCGTCGCATACGCATCAAACACGCCGCCCGTGCTGGCGCACGCCCCCATGGAGATCACCCATTTCGGCTCGGTCATCTGCTGATAAATGTGCTGGAGCACCGGCAAAATCTTGATCGTCACCCGCCCGGCCACGATCAGCAGGTCCGACTGTCTCGGCGAGAACCGCATCGCCTCCGCCCCAAACCGCGCCAGATCATAACGCGACGCGGCCGTGGCCATCAGCTCGATCCCGCAACAGGCCGTCGCAAATGGCAGCGGCCAAAGCGAATTCCGCCGCGACCAATTGACAACTTTTTTGAGCTGTGTGGTGAGGAAACTGTCGGGGAGGAGTTGGGTGTCCATGAAATTCACCGCCGCATATCGGCGGCCTTTGTGAATTCTAGCACGATCACATCACCGGGAGTAGGTCCGGCTGTGCCGGACGGTCAGTTCTCGCTATTTCGATTGGCCGGCCGCCCGGAGCTTATTCACAAACGCTGCGTGCTCGGGCGTTTCAAGCCCCAGTCCCAGCACGCGCAATACCGCGGTCATAGCTCCCCGCACCAATGCTGCAAAATCCAACCAGAATCCCGGCAGTACCGAGCTTCTCAAAATTCCGTCGGCGCCCGGCGATACACGTTCGTAGCGTCCGTCCTGAAGTGCGAACCAATCGATTTGTTTATCGAATACTCGCCACACTAGTGTAGTGCATCATAATTAATCTATCTTATAGACGATTGGCGTGTCTTGTCCTCCGACAGGAGGATACGACCGTGCGAATCGCTCAGAAGATTGCCTTGACCGCCGAAGATCGGCAGACCCTCGAACGCTGGTCCCG
>JBGPEF010000196.1:0-9006 GCA_041482675.1 Tepidisphaeraceae bacterium
ATTGAGCTTCCGATCGTGGCCGGCAATCCAGTCGGATTTTCGCTCGATCGCGCGGGACAATGCATCGATGCCATCGAGCTTCCGCCCCGACGCGTAGCGTGTGAGCCATTCCATCAACTGTTGACGCGGAATCGATAGCTGCGTGGCGCTATACCAGAACTGGGCCAAATCCTTGACGATCCAGCGCTGGCTCAACCAGCGCGGCAGGGGACGTACGCGCGCTGCATCGATCAGCCGCAGCTCAATCTTCTCATCATTTTCATTTGCGAAGAAATGACAGAGATACAAATCGCGATGGTGCAGGCCCGATTCGTGAAGTCTGGCGGCCAGGTCGGCCGTCGAGGCAATCAATCGATGAAAAGGAAATCCCGAAGCGATCAATTTATCCGCCGGCCGAAACCCGGCCAGATCTTCGGTGATGACGAAGCTCTGGCCATCGCCAACCCGCCCCCAGCCGACCAGCGGGACCGTGGGGATATCGTGCGACAGCAACGCCCCAATTCCCCGCGCTTCCTCATCGGCCGGTGTCCGCCCGCGCCGCCCGCGCGCCGGCCGATATCGCTTGATATGCAGCCGAATCGCCTTCCCATCCGCCAGCGTCGCATCCAGCGTGCAATTCTCCCGCTCCGGGATCGACCGCCACACTTTGATGTCAGGATGAGAAAACACCGCCTCCGCATCCAGCCCGATTTGGCGCACGATCGCCTGATAGTGCGGGTCCACCTGAAAATGATCTCGCTCCGAATTAGACACGCCCACAGTTTAGCAGAACCTCCACCCCGCGTGGCTTGTTGCACGGCGGCCTCACTCAAGGTGAAATAGCCATGTCAAACAAAAAGGGAAGCTCATGATGATCAGCAGACGCACCCTCCTCCTCGCAGCATTGCTCCTCCTGCCGCTCTCCGGCTGTAGCTCTCATCATTCGAAGACCGCCCGCGCCTCCAGCACGACCCGGGAGGCAGGCGCGACGTCCGGTGCCTGGCAGGACAAATTCGATGTGGACAAATCCGACCTGGCCAGCCGCGGCAGCAGCAAGTACATGATCCTTCAGCCGGGCCGGCGGGCCGAATATGAGGCCAAGGATGCCAGGCTGATCGTCACCGTCCTTCCCGAAACCAAAACCATCGATGGCGTCGAAACCGCCGTCGTCGAAGAGCGCGAATCCGAGGGTGGAAAATTAAAAGAAGTCTCCCGCAATTTCTTCGCCATCAACCGCAAAACCGGCGATGTCTACTATTTCGGCGAGGAAGTTGACATCTACAAGGATGGAAAAATCGTCGATCACGAAGGCGCGTGGATGTCAGGCCAGGATGGCGCTCACTTTGGCATGCTCATCCCCGGCCAACCCAAACCCGGCCAGAAGTTTTACGCCGAAGTTGCCCCCAAAAAGGCCATGGATCGCTGCGAAGTGAAGGATGCCAACGCCAAAATTGCCGTGCCCCTGCTGGGCACTTTCAACGGCTGCCTGAAGATCGATGAAACCACTCCGTTGGAGAAGGGAACCAGCCACAAGGTCTATGCCCCCAACGTCGGCCTTTTGCAGGATGATGAATTTTTCCTGATCAGGGTCGAAGGCGGCGGCGGACAATAATTGAGACTATCGCGCCGGCTGATCCTGCCTCAAAAACCGGCTGATCCCCGGCTTGAAGATCACTTTGCCCTCGACCACCACCAGCTCCTCATCCAGATAAAGCTGCACGGCCTTCGACAGCACCTGCGCCTCCAGCTCCAGCCCCTTGCGCTTCACATCTTCCAATTGGTCCGCCCCCACGTTGATGTGAAACACATCCTGCAAAATCACCGGCCCCTCATCGAGCTGCTCGGTCACAAAATGCGCCGTACACCCATGCACCCGCACCCCCGACTCATACGCCTGCTTGTAAGGCGCTGCCCCCGGAAAATACGGCAGCAGCGAGGGATGAATGTTGATGATCTTGTACCGATACGCGGCCACGATCCGCGCGGGCAAAATCCGCATGTACCGAGCCAAGACAACCAGATCGGCCTGATTTTCCTGAAGCGATTTGAGCAGCCAGTCAAAATGCGCCTCCGGCTCATCCGCCGACTTCCACGCAAATTTCAGCCCCGCCTCGCGGGCCATCGGCTCCAGATCCGGATGATTCGCCAGCACCGCCACGATTTTCCCATGCAGTTTCCCGTGCTTCGTGTCATCAATGAGCTGCTGGAGACAATGCGGCTCCTTGCTCACCAGCAGCGCCAATTTCTTCTGCCGCCGCTCCGAGTGCAGATGCACCCGCACCTCCATATCGATCCGCCGCCCCAGGTCGATCAGCCCCGTGATAATCTCGGACAAATCACAATTCAGATCTTTCAGATCGACCAGCATGTCCATCACAAAAAACCCCCGCACCACCCGCTGCTCGATATCCTCAATATTGATCCCCCGATCGGCCATATAGGTCGCAAACTGCGCAACCACACCCTTCTGGTCCTTGCCAAGCACACTAACAACCGCAAGCACAGGCTGGGGCACTGAAAAACTCCTTCTTCGACCGCCGGACATCTCTCGTAGGTCCGGCTGTGCCGGACAGTCCGGCGAAGCCGGACCTACTTCTGCTCGCAGTGTACAGGGGATGAGGGCGGGGTTGAAGGCGGACAATCAACGCTGATTCCAGGCAGCCTCAAACCCTTGCCTAGGAGGCATGCTGCGGTAAAGAAGGTCGATCGCAGTCATTTCCTTCTCGCCGCCAACCACGCAAAGCATCCGCTTTGTGGCCGTGGGGGAATCATCGGCCGCATCGCTGCTGACGATCGCGAAGGCCGGTTCTGGGGGGCGCGGCGGCGGCTTGCGGCCTCCCTTTTGAGCAACCCTGATCTGGTCGAAAACACCTGGATCAATTCTCGGCAACTCCTGGCCACTGGCATAACGGAAGCGAAAGCCGGGTGGTCCGGCGACCATCAAGAATGGATGGCCATAGGGCCGATCGGGAATGATGCGGTGCAGAAGCGGTGTCGATTCAATCTGCACATCTCCGGTGGCGGAGGCATGAAACTCGAATGTCCGCTGGCCCGGCGATTCCTGAACCCAACGATTCACGGGCGTTTGCGTGATACGCACCGGACCGCGATAGCCGTCGGGAAGAATGATCCAGATTTCCGGGGGTGGCTGCCGGTAAAGCGGGATTGCAATGGCATTTTTACCTTGAATTTGTCTTTCATCCATTTGCTGAGGAATGTCCTGGCCTGACCTTTGATCGTACTCAAGGTAGCCCGGTGCAGTAATCGTCCACAAACTGACCGGCTTTCTCACCCTGATTCGTGCGATTCCATTGGCTCCAGTCGTGGCTTCTTCGTCCTGGGCACGAAACCAATCGACGATGGTGTAGTCCAGCCAGCTTTCTTTGTGCATGTAATGAGCTTCAACCTTCGCCTCTGAGATCGGCTGGTTCGTATCGCCATCGAAGACCGCAACGGAAACGCGATTGCACGCTGGCTGCGCCACAAGCAGAATGAAGATCGCTGCGATGGATGTGACTCGCATTGTTTACCACACGAGATAGGCAGTTTCGACAACTGTACTCCATTCCCGTCAACGTCCAATGCTTGAGACAGGAAAAATGGCCGCGTTTCGTGTACCATCCCGGCCAGACTCAAGCGATGGGACTCTTCCAACCCCTTCTGGCATATCTCCAGTTCACTGGATACTTCCACTACCGGATGGCACTCACCATCCTGGTCGTGACCGTCTGCTGTTGGCCCTGGCGGCCGAAATTCATTAGTGCAGTCCGCGACAGTCTCGGAAAGTTCGCACAAAAACGCACGCCAGCCATTTTTCTCACCTTCCTCCTCTCCTTCCTCCTGACCTCCTCCCTCGCCCTCAAGCGCGGCAATCCCGTCGCTTATGTTCACGACGAATTCAGCTATCTCCTCTCCTCCGACACTTTTGCCCGCGGCCGGCTCACCAATCCTGCTCCGCAAGTTTGGGAACCCTTCGAATCCGAACACATCCTCGTCCGCCCCACCTATCAATCCAAATACCAGCCCGGTCAAGGCTTCTTCATGGCGCTGGGACAAGTCATTTTCCATCACCCCATCGTCGGCGTCTGGCTCAGCGCCGCCCTCGCCGCCGCCGCCATTCACTGGGCGCTTTTCGCCTTCGTCTCCCCCCGCTGGGCGATGCTCGGCGGAGTTCTCTCCGCTCTCCACCCGCAACTACTCGAATGGGGCCAGCGCTATTGGGGCGGATCAGTCGCCGTCCTCGGCGGCGCACTCCTCCTCGGCGGCGTTGGGCGAATCCTTCGCATGTCCTGCCGTGGCATGGGCGTCCCGCCCATGAACCCTGAAGAGCCACGGGCGAGGCGCCCGTGTCACAAGAGCGCGACCTGGGCCGCTATTGGCATGGCGCTTCTCGCGGTCAGCCGGCCGTATGAAGGATTCGTTCTCACCATCCTCTGTGCCCTCGGCATGTCAATCCTTCTCCGGCAGAAGCGCATTCCTATGCGCGCTATTTTCAAAGGCATTCTCATCCCCACCGCCGCTATCATGCTCCCCTTCACCCTCTGGCTCGGCTACTACAACTACCGCGTCACCGGCCACGCCCTCCGCATGCCGTACGTCGAGCACCAATCCCAATACGCCACCGTCCCCCTCTTCCTCTTTCAAAATACCCCACCCACCCCCGAATATCGCAACATGGAGCTCTGGCGCTTCTATTGGCGCGACCAGCGCTTCCTCTACCTCCGCCGCGACAACTGGCGCATGATCCGCGACGAAGCCCTCCGCATGATCGGCGGCCTCTATCAAGCCTGCCTCGGCAACGTCGAAACCCTCACCATCCCCGTCCTCATCGTCCCCTGGGGAATGAAGTCGAATCGCAAACTCCGCCTCCTAGTCCTCACCCTGATCCTCTTCACCGCAGCCATCCTCGTCGGCACCTTCATGATCGGCCACTACGCCGCCCCCGCCGCCGCCCTCGTCGCCGCCATCATCCTCATGGCACTCCGCCGCATGCAGCGCCTCGGCGGCCCTGTCGGCGCACTCCTCGTCCGCACCTCCGTCGCCGTCGCCATTCTCTGGTCCCTCTTCTGGTGGATCGCCTTCTTCAACTGGAACCCCGATTCACGCGAATTTCAGATGCGGCGGCAGGTGATTGGGCGCGAAATCGAAAAAAATCCCGGCAAACACCTGCTCCTGCTTCGCTACTTTGACCACAACCCCCACGAAGAATGGGTCTATAATGGGGCCGACCTGGAAACCCCAAAGGTGATCTGGGCCCGCGAAATGAGCGATGAAATCAACCGCCGGCTGTTGTCGCATTATGCGGATCGGCAGGTGTGGATCATCGAGCCGGACGTCGAAGGAAAGCAGCCGGTTAAAATACGCGAGGCAATGAAGTAGATGGCCGACGTTGGACTTGAAATCTCGCAGCCGCAATTGACCAGCAGTGAGACTGTCGAGGTCTCCATCGTCATGCCCTGCCTCAACGAAGCCGACACCCTCGCCTCTTGCATCGAAAAAGCCCAGCGCGCCCTCCGCGAGGCCAACATCAACGGCGAAATCCTCATCGCCGACAACGGCTCCACCGACAACTCCCCCCAAATCGCCCGCGACCTCGGCGCCCGCGTCGTCCACGTCGAAGAAAAAGGCTACGGCAACGCCCTCATGGGCGGAATCGCCGCCGCCGCCGGCCAATACATCATCATGGGCGACGCCGACGACAGCTACGACTTTCTCGATATCGCCAAATTCGTCCACAAGCTCCGCGAGGGCTTCGATCTCGTCCAGGGCTGCCGCCTCCCCTCCGGCGGCGGCACCGTCATGCCCGGCGCCATGCCTTTCCTCCATCGCTGGTGGGGCAACCCCATGTTTTCCCTCTTCGCCCGCTGGTGGTTTGGCGCGCCGGTGAACGATGTCTACTGCGGCCTGCGCGGCTTCCGCAAGGATTTCTATCAGCGCCTCGACCAGCGCTGCACCGGCATGGAATTCGCCACCGAAATGATCATCAAATCCAGCCTCTATCACGCCAAAATCGCCGAAGTCCCCATCCATCTCCACCCCGACGGCCGAAAGGCCCACGCGCCGCATTTAAAAACCTTCCGCGACGGCTGGCGCACCCTGCGCTTCTTCCTTATGTACAGCCCGCGCTGGCTTTTCCTCCGCCCCGGACTATTGCTCATCGCCCTTGGGATTCTCGGCTATTGCCTCGCCCTCCCCGGCGTGACCATCCACAAAATGACCCTCGACGTCCACTCCCTCCTCTTCGCCTCGCTGGCCATCCTCTGCGGCTATCAATCGGTCACCTTCGCAGTTTTCACCAAAGCCTTCGCCATCAGCGAAGGCCTCATGCCCCCCGATCCGCGCATGAACAAACTCTTCGAGCTGGTCAACCTCGAGCGCGGCCTGATCTTCGGCGTCGTTACCCTCATCGCCGGCATCGCGCTCCTGGCCGCCGCCGTCAATCAATGGCGCATCGCCCATTTCGGCCATCTCGACTACAGCCACACCATGCGCTGGGTCATCCCCGGCGCAACCCTCACCGCCGTCGGCTTCCAGACCATCCTCGCCAGCTTCTTCGTCAGCATTCTGGGGATGCGCCGCAAATGACTCCCGAGCCGGCCACCGACCCAACCTCCTTCGACCAGTACGCCCAAGATTACGACTCCGCCCTCGCCCGCGGCATTTCCGTCAGCGGCGAAGACAAAATGTACTTCGCCCGCGGCCGGGTTGACTGGACGCGAAAAGTGCTCGACAAGCTCGGCGAGAAACCGCAAACCATCCTCGATTTCGGCTGCGGCACCGGATCGTCCATCCCGCTCTTTCTTCAGTGGGAAGGCGTCCAATCGATCATCGGCGCCGACGTCTCGGCCAAATCCCTGGACGTCGCCATCGCCTCCCACGCCTCCGCCCGCACGCAATTTCACCTGATGAAGGACTATGAACCCCAGGGCAACATCGACCTGATTTTCTGCAACGGCGTCTTCCATCACATCCCCCCCGACGAGCGCCCCGACGCCATGAACTACATCTCCCGCTGCCTCCGCCCCGGCGGCCTCTTCGCCCTCTGGGAAAACAACCCCTGGAACCCGGGCACCCGTTACGTCATGAGCAAAATCCCCTTCGACCGCGACGCCATCACACTCTCTCCCCTCACCAGCCGCCGCATGCTCAAACGGGCCAACTTCCAACTCCTCCGCACCGACTTCCGGTTCTACTTCCCCCGCCTCCTCAAATGGCTCCGCCCCCTCGAAATCCTCGCCCTCAAAATCCCCCTCGGTTCCCAATATCTCGTTGTGGGATGCAAATCTATTTAATTCGTGGCGGGAAAAACCCACCTTTGAGCAGCGAAGCTCGAATCGCAACTCGCTCGTGATGGTTCATCTCCAGCACCGCGATGGTTGCACGACCCACCGCCGTCAATCCCACCAATTGCGCACCTTTCCATCGAAAATGACTCTCCCATTTTTCTTTGCGGGGATGGAACAGCCGAGTAATCCTTCGCGTCTGCGGATCTATTCCAGCGATGTTCGGACCTTTGTGGCTATTACAGTGAAGGCATGCGATTGCAAGATTCTGCAGCTCATTCCCGCCTCTATGCTTCTTGGCGATCACGTGGTCTATTTGGAACGGCAATAAATCATACAGTTGCGGCATTCGGCAATAGTCGCAGATGGCGTTTCTGTCGGGCATGCGCTCGCAAAGCTATGCATTCGATGTGTCAGGCGACAGGAGTACGCCGCCTCAGAGCCAACCGGGCCTTCGCGTGGAAGAGCGACAGGAAGTTCCCGACGTGCATGTATTCCTCGAGTTCATCACTTTCCTTCTTCGTCAGCGTCCCTTCACGCGCTTTTGCCGCAAGCGAATTCATCCGATCAATATCCTTGGACCCGAATTTGAGACTGAGTATCGCCTCAGCCGCCTCCGGCCGAAGGTTTCCCTTATTCGGCTGGATGACGCGCTCCCAAATATCTTTTTGGCTATTGGACGGCATGCCTGAATTATAACATAGACAGAAGATCACCGCGTTCTTCGAGGTCCCGTCCGCAAAATATTCCCATAAATCCCCGGCGTACTCCCCGGAATCTCAATCGCCCCCACCGTCTTCTGATAAAACTTCACCGGCCCAACTCCCCCGATTATTCCGTACACATATCCCATCTCCCACATCGCGTGCATCGCGCTCAGCAGCAGCGCCCTCCCAATCCCCTTCTCGCGCGCCGACTTCGCCACCCCCATCGGCCCCAAAAATCCCCGCCGCGTGCATTCATACGCCGCGAACCCAAGAATTTTCGTCCCCTTGGTCGCCACAAACAGCGTCACCGGCTGCCGCCCATAAGCCACAGAAATCTCATCCGCCCAACCAATCGCAAAATGCTACACCACAAACTGCCCGATCGGCGTCTGATCGAAGGGATTGGCCCGCCGAACCAAAATCCCCGCGCTCGCCAATTTCTCCACCGCGGGACCCAGCGGCGGCAGCTTCAGCAGATTGACCAGCAGATCAGCCATCTTCGCAGGGCATGCTTCAGCATGCCGCCTCCGTCAAATATTTGAGACCCACCAACTCACTCGCTAAAATAGGCCCGACCGGTTTACTAATCCAGTCAGGACGCACGGATGCAGCAAACCAAGCGATGGACCATCGCCACACCGTCAGACGCCGCCGCCGACCTGGCGAGCAGCCTCAAAACCTCCCCCCTCATCGCCCAAATCCTGCTCAATCGCGGCATCGCCGATGTCTCCCTCTGCCAGGCCTTCCTCGCTCCCAGCCTGCATCATCTCCACGCCCCCGCGATGCTCCCCGGCGTCATCCGCGCCGCCGAGCGAATCAACAACTCCATCAGGGCCAAAGAAAAGATCGTCATCTACGGCGACTACGACGTCGATGGCATCACCGCCACCGCCATCCTCTGGCACGCCATCCGCATCCTCGGCGGCGAAGTCGAGGGATACATCCCGCACCGCATCGACGAAGGCTACGGCCTCAACGCCAACGCGCTGAGCGAGATCATCGACCGCGGCGCGGGGCTGATCGTCACCGTGGACTGC
>JBGPEF010000197.1:0-8984 GCA_041482675.1 Tepidisphaeraceae bacterium
CCTTTGCACTTTCGCCTCCGCAACGGCCGCCCGCTCATCTACAGCGTCGGCGCTGATCGCGAAGACGATGCCGGCCGTATCCCCCGCGCCCCGGGCGGCCACCCCCGCCCCTGGGACGCCGTCGACTGGAACATTCCCCCCAAAAAAGCCCCCGATGGCGACTGGCTCCTCTTCCCCCAGCCACCCGACGACCCCGATCAGTCTCAATAACCCAACCAGCCAATTCCCCGCATGGAAAACGCGACTAGGGGTGCTACAGTAAAGCCTGTAATGGCCTCACCCAAGTTATGCCTGCTAATCCTCGCCTCCGCCCTGGGGACGCTCTGCCCCGGCTGCAAGAAGGAAGAGCCCATCAAGGCCTACCAGGCCCCCAAAGAGGCCGCGCATGTCCATCACGAGCGCCTCGAATGGAAAGTTCCCGGCAATTGGATCGAATGGCCCGGCGACGAGCAAACCTACGCCGGTTTCACCCTCGAGCAGGCCGATCCACCCCTGGAAATGACCATCTCCGCCCTCGAACGGAAAACCGCAAGCGCTGCCGACCTCCAGGCCAACGTCAACCGCTGGCAACGCCAACTCGGCCTACCCGCCAGCTCCCCCGAAGAAGTCAACCAGCTCGCCACCAAAGTCATAGTCGATGACCGGCCCATCTTCGTCGTCGACCTGCTGGGCCCGCCCGGCACCGATCAAAAACGCATCCTCGGCGCTATGACCGTCGAAGGCGACCGCGTCTGGTTCTTCAAAGCCATGGGCCCAACCCAGCGCCTCGCGCCACACAAACAGGAGTTCAACGACTTCATCACCTCCCTCAAATTCAACGGCCCCAAAGACCGACTCCCCCAGCGCGAAACCAAAGACGGCCTCTCCTGGATCGCCCCCGCCGGCTGGGAAAACGGCGGCGACAAGCCGATGCGCGCCCTCACCTACTTCGCCGGCGACCCCAGCAATCCCGCTGAACTCATGGTCACTCGCCTCGGCGGCACCAGCTTCGGCGAGTTGCTCGACAATATAAATAGATGGCGCGCCCAGGTCGGCCTCCCTCCCGTCGCCAAAGTCGACGATCAACCCACCCAGCGCATCCAACTCGCCGGCCGTCCCGCCGCCTATTTCGATTTCATCGGCCCCGGCACCCCCCAGCGCCCCAATCAACGCCTCCTCCTGGTCATGAGCGTCCTCGATAACGATGTCTGGTTCTTCAAAATGATCGGCCCCCAGGACAGCGTTGCATCCGAAAAACCCAACTTCGACAACTTCCTCAAATCCGTGCAGTTCGTGGCGGAAAAATGATCAAGAAACTCCTCTCACCCCTCTCCTCCCTCAAGCTCACGGTGATCCTCATCATCGCCGCCATGCTCCTGGTCTACGTCGGCACCTGGGCCCAGGTCGACAGCGGCTCCTGGCAGGTGCAGAAAAAATATTTCCACAGCTTCCTCACCTGGGTCGATCTGCAAACCCTCATCCCCCGCCAATATCACATCCCCGGCGGCTTCCCCATGCTCGGCGGCTACACCATCGGCCTGCTGATGCTCATCAACCTCATCGCCGCCCACGCCATCCGCTTCAAACTCTCCGCCAAACGCACCGGCATCATCCTCATCCACTTCGGCGTCATCCTCCTCCTGCTCGGCGAAGGAATCACCAGCGGCCTGGCCGTCGAAAGCCAGATGGTCATCGACGAAGGAACCTCTGTCAGCTACTCCCAGGACATCCGTGAGAGCGAACTCGCCATCACCGACGCCTCCCCATCCGCCCACGACTCCGTCACCATCATCCCCGACAAAAAACTCCTCCCCGGCAGCACTCTCTCCGACCCACTCCTCCCCTTCAACATCAAAGTCGATGCCTACTACCCCAACTCCGTCCGCTCCAAGCGCCGGCCCTCCAGCGCGCCCCGC
Organism: Tepidisphaeraceae bacterium; assembly: GCA_041482675.1. GTDB lineage: Bacteria > Planctomycetota > Phycisphaerae > Tepidisphaerales > Tepidisphaeraceae > JBGPEF01. The sequence continues at coordinate 1,896 of JBGPEF010000197.1, forward strand.
GCCACCAACGGCGAAGGCACCCACTGGTCCGTCGTCGAGCGTGGCCCCTTCAGCGGCGCAGGCACCGATGCCGGCCGGGTCGATGCCCCCAGCGGCTTCATCACCCTCACCTCCCGCGACGGCGCAAACCTCGGCACCTGGCTCGTCTCCCTCTACCTGGATCACCCCCAGGAGGTCCAGTTCGCCGGCAAAACTTATCTCCTCGAGCTCCGCTTCAAGCGACTCTACAAGCCCTACTCGGTCCACCTCATCGACTTCGCCCACGACCGCTACACCGGCACCGACGTCCCCAGAAATTATTCCAGCCGCGTCCGCTTCATCGATCCCACCCACGACTACGACCGCGAAATCCTCATCTGGATGAATCATCCCTTCCGCTATCGCGGCGAAACATTTTATCAGGCCGACTTCCGCAACAACGATCAAACCACCGTCCTCCAGGTCGTGAATAATCCCGGCTGGCTCATGCCCTATTTCGCCTGCATCATCGGCGCAATCGGCCTGATCATCCATTTCGGCATCAAGCTCACCGATTTCATCCGCCGCAAATTCAAAGCCATGGCGGCCGAGGAATCCGTCCTCGTTCAGGTCCCTCCCCCGCGCAAAAACGGCAAAAACGAATACGTCCTCCTCCCCCGTCCACTCCTGATGCGCGCCACTTTCCTCCTCCCGGCCGCCATCGTCGGCATCATGCTGATCTATTTCGCCAGCGCCATCATGCGCAACGCCGCGCCGGCCGAGCCCTTCGATCTCCGGGCTTTCCGCAAGCTCCCCATCTCCTTCGAAGGCCGCACCCAGCCCCTCGACAGCCTCGCCCGCAACAGCCTGCGCATCATGAACGGCTCCGAAATCATCTACATCAACAAGGAGCCCCAGCCCCCCATCAGGATGCTGGCCGACATCCTCACCCATCAATCGGATGACTACAAACTCTTCCGCGTCGGCCACGTCGAGGTCCTCAACGTCATGAACCTCGACGAGACCCAGCGAAAATTTTCCATCCGCGAGCTGGCCGCCTCCGGCGAAAAATTCGATGAGCAATTCGCCATCGCCGCCAAAATCCGCAAAGCCGACCCCAGAAAACTCGACAGCTACCAGAAAAACATCCTCGAGCTCGGCGAAAACCTCGCCCTCTATCGCCGCCTCGGCGACCTGGGCGCTCTGTTCCTCCTTCCTCCCCTCAAGGAAGGCGAAGAGTGGAAACCCCTCAGCACCGCCGTCTCCCGGACCGGCCAAACCTCTCATCCCGCCGCCGAAGCCTGGGTGAATATCCTCCAGGCCTATCACGAAAATCGCCCCGCCGATTTCAATGAGGAGGTGAAGCAGTATCAAAAACTCCTCGACGCCCAGCTCCCCAGCGCCATGAACAAGGTGAGGTTGGAAACCACCTTCAACACCATCGAACCTTTTATGCGCTGCATCGAGCTCTACCTGCTCGCCTTCATCCTCGCCTGCCTCGCCTGGGTCTTCTACACCGGCCCGCTCTCCCGCGCCTCCATCTGGGTCATCGCCCTCGCCTTCATGATCCACACCGTCGCCCTCATCGCCCTAATGTACATCACCGGCCGTCCCCCGGTCACCAACCTCTACTCCTCGGCCATCTTCATTCCCTGGGGCATCGTGGTCCTGGGCATGGGCCTCGAATATTTCTATCGCAACGGCGTCGGCCTCGCCGCCGCTTCCGTCGCCGGATTCCTGTCGATGGTCATCGCCCAGAACCTCGCCGCCGACGGCGACACCATGAAGATGCTCCAGGCCGTCCTCGACACCAATTTCTGGCTCGCCACCCACGTCGTCATCGTCACCCTCGGCTACGCCGCCACTTTCCTCGCCGGCCTCCTGGGCATCATCTATGTCCTCAAAGGCGTCGTCGGCTCGACGATGACCAAGGAAGAAAGCAAAGACATCGGCCGGATGATCTACGGCATCATCTGCTTCGCCATCCTCTTCAGCTTCGTCGGCACCATCCTCGGCGGCATCTGGGCCGACCAATCCTGGGGCCGCTTCTGGGGCTGGGATCCAAAAGAAAACGGCGCTGTCCTCATCGTCCTCTGGAACGCCCTCGTCCTCCACGCCCGCTGGGCCGGCCTCGTCCGCGAACGCGGCCTGGCCGCCCTGGCCATCGGCGGCAACATCGTCACCAGTTGGTCCTGGTTCGGCACCAACATGCTCGGCGTCGGCCTCCACTCCTACGGCTTCATGGACTCCGCCCTCCTCTGGCTCCTCATGTTCGTCGGCACCCAACTGGCCCTCATCGTCGTCGCCAATATCCCCCTCGAACAGTGGCGCAGCCCCCTCCTCGAGATGCCCACGGAAAGACAAAAGCCCAAGGCCCGCATGCCGGTCGCCGTCAAGTAACCGCCTCTCCTTCGGCGATTGACACCTACGATCAGATGGCGATGATGACTTCCATTCTCAGCCGTTGCGTACCTCTGTCATCCGGGATCGCGCTCATGCCTGACGCCGTCAAGCCTCTGCCGGAGTTCGACAGGCCACCAGTTTCAGAGGTGGCGCTTTCCATCGAATTTTCCCCCCTCGAACGATGGGGGGCGGCACATGGCGGGCTTTATTGGAGCCGCATCATCAGAGATTACCCGCGCACTGAAACACACCAGCCAATCGCATCGCAGATCGAAAAATTTGGCTCAGATACATGGCAGCAGCAGCCGGGCCCCAAATTGAAGATGATCGATCCAGCCGGAATCAGGTTCTGGTTTCTGACGGATGATGAAACCAGACTTATCCAGATTCAGCGCGACAGGCTGATCGTAAACTGGCGGAAGGTAAAGGGGACCGAAGTGTACCCTAGATACGAGTCGGACATTCGACCCCGCTTCAAACGAGAATTCGCCAGCTTCATTGGCTTTGTGCAAGAGAGGGAATTGGGAAAAATCGACGTACAGCAGTGCGACGTGACGTACGTGAACGACATTCCATTGGGTGAGGGATGGGACTCATTATCTGACCTGCCAAAACTGCTGGGCGTCTGCTCTCCTCTCCGTCCAGGATCATTCCTGCCGATGATGGAAACGTTATTTCTCCAGGGATCATTTGAAATGCCCCATAATCACGGACGATTTCATTTCGCTACACAATTCCTAAAGCGAATGACGGACGAAAGGGAGGTTTATCAATTGCGGCTTACGGCAAGGGGCAAGCCCGACTCCAGCTCTGAATCAGATGTCTTGAGTTGGCTTGACATTGGTAGGGAGTGGGTCGTCAGAGGCTTCGCAGACTTGACGACTCCAGAGGCGCACAATCTTTGGGGGAGGACACGATGACTACGACACTGCCTTACAACAATCGAGACGCCAGAAGCTTCATAACAGCATTTTCCGGGATGGATGTGGAAGATCCTGTCGAAGTGGAGGGGAAGCCTCTGCACACGGCGTCTACGCACCGATATCGGTTGGCAAAAGAAGCGAAAGACCCATTTGCTGAGCATTTCAATACACTGAAGCAGATAAGACTTCGTAGCGAATTGTGGATTGATCCGTCAGAGCCGCCGTCGCCGGCATCGCTCGATTGGGCGAATGCAATCCTCGAAACTTTACAAGAGTTGGGCACAGTTCCGTCTCGCGTGGTCACTGCGGTGGAGGGCGGTGTTGCGGTCTGCTTTATAAAAGGCGATAAATATGCCGACATCGAATGCTTGAGTAACGGACTTATTCTCGGGGTCACTTCAAACAGGCATGATCAACCTACTGTCTGGAAAATTGAGAGACGCTACCAAAGCATGTTGGAGGCGTCTGACAGAATTAAAGTATTCATGTCGAATCCGACCGATGCGAATGTACCAGCGCGGGCGGCCGGTCGATAACGGATTCGAGCCAACGCACCTGCTTTATTATCGCTGTGAGGCGAAGAGCGTCGATGGCGATAGACTGCTTCCACCAAAAATTGGGTGCGTAAACATTTCCTGCAATTGGTCGAAATACAGCAAGGCGAAAGACGTTATTTTCGATCATCCCCGTCATGGAATTGTCCAGTGGCTAGTGGAGCACATACCAAAGGGACAATTGCAAAATGTGGGAGTGGGAAAAAGGGCGAAGTCTCACAAATTCGATTTTCAACCAACCCATTGTCCCGATCCAAAAAACTATTCGCATTCCGAAATTTGGACCTACAAAGATGGAGTCCGTAGGGAAGACGGGCCTTCAGACGAGATGAAAAAGACGCTTCGCACGATTCTCAGTGATCGGGGCGTAATGATTAGGAAGCCGAGTGCTTAGCCCTACTCAAAGAAAGCAGAAGGGGGGGCACCGCTACTTATTTCAACCCGCGACCAACACACCGTGCGCCACGACCCAAGTCCGCGTCTCTGCCCTCCGCCCTCTCCGAAAAAAAATCTGGTCAGTATCGAACAAATTCCAAATCAAAACGTATATATCATGCAACAGTCGCACGTCCGGCCGTTCCAGACCCTCTGTTGCGCGTCTTAACGAATGGGGGAAGCAATGCTCTCGTTTTCCACTCCGCTCCGCATCCCGCGCCCCCTCCGCGCGCCCACCATCCTCGATCTTCGCCGCCGCCCTCCCCGCTTTCTACCCACTTCCATCCCGCTTCCCACCCGCTTCCATCCCGATTCCTACCCGCTTTTCACCCGGTTTCATCCCGGTTTCATCCCGGTTTCATCCCGGTTTTCACCCGCTTTTTCACCTCCCCAAATCCACAACCCCCACTCCCCTCTCATCTTACGTTTTCACCGGGTACCTTTTTTCTCCCCCCAACCCCCACCTCCCATCTGCGCAAATCCGCGTTCATCCGCGGCCAGTCTCCTCCTCCACAAAACGAACCCACTCGTCACCCTCGCGTCATCCGAACTCCTATCCCAAGCAATCTCTCTGCGTCTCCACGTCTCTGCGTCTCGGCGGTTGCATCTTCCTACAAAACGAACCCATTTCCCCACCCCCGCCCCCCCCCAATCGAAAATCGGAAATCGAAAATCGAAAATCGAAAATTCCCTCTCCTCGCTTCACGTTTCACGTTTTACGTTTCACCGCTACACTCCCCCCATCATGCCCCCCACCCCCCTCTTCTCCCTCGACACCCTCGGCCATCTCCACCCCTTCCTCAACTACGAATACCTCCTCACCAACGGCATTGGCTCCTTCTCCTCCTCCACCCTCGTCGGCTGCAATACCCGCCGCTATCACGGCCTGCTCATCGCCGCCACACTGCCGCCCCTCGGCCGGATCAATACGCTCAACCGCGTCGGCGAGCTGCTCTATCTCGACGGCAGCCCCTCCTTCTTCGAGCTCTCCATCAACCAGTTCCGCAACTCCATGCATCCCCGCGGCGACAAATATCTCCGCCGATTTGGGCTCGATGGCACGGCCCGCTTCGACTACGACGTCGAAGGCGTCAAGGTCGCCAAGGAAATCCAGCTCCTCTGGCAGCGCAACACCGTCGGCATCCGCTATCGCGTCGAGTGCGAACCAAACCGCCAGGTCCAGCTCGACCTCATCCCCTTTGTCTCCCTGCGCGACTTCCATTCGCTGCGCCACGCCGGCCCACCGCTGGAGGTCCACTGTGATACCTGGGAAATGCTCGTCCGCGATGGGCAATACGCGCTCAAGCTCCGCGCCGACGCCGGCCAGTTCACAGCGCGTGCCGACTGGTGGTACGGCCATACCTACGCCATCGAATCCGAGCGCGGCCTGGATGATACCGAAGACCTCTTCGTCCCCGGCATCCTCTCCTTCTCCACCCGCGGCCCGTTCACCATCACCCTCTGGGCCGGCACCGACCTCACGGAAATTCCCAACTGGGATGCCGAGCTGGCCAGGCGTCCCGATCACATCGCCCGCTGCGTCGTCCCCGTGGGCGACGAGGCGGCCATCGCAAAACCCGCGGAAATCTCCGCCTCTCCCGCCATCCAAAAACTCTCCCGCGCTGCCGCCGATTTTGTCGTCGCCCGCCGCCGGCCCGATGGCAAGGATGGGATCACCATCATCGCCGGCTATCCGTGGTTTTCGGATTGGGGGCGCGACACCATGATCGCACTCCCCGGCCTGTTGCTCACCACCCAGCGCTTCACCGAGGCCGCCCAGCTCCTCACCCTCTTTGCCGAATATGTCAGCGAAGGGATGATCCCCAATCGCTTTGACGACTACACCAACGAGCCCAGCTACAACACCGTCGATGCCAGCCTCTGGTTCATCCACGCCTGCTTCGAATATCTCCGTCTCTCCCGCGACGCGCCCACCTTCAGCAAACATCTCCTCGATGCCTGCCGCGCCATCATCAAGGGCTATCGCGGCGGGACCCGCTTCAACATCCACATGGATGCCGACGGCCTGATCTACGCCGGCGATGAGCACACCCAGCTCACCTGGATGGATGCCAAGTGCGATGGCATCGCCTTCACGCCGCGCCACGGCAAGGCCGTCGAGATCAACGCGCTGTGGTACAACGCCCTGATCCTGCTCAACGAAGCAGAGCTTGCCGCCAAAGTGCGCCAGAGCTTCCTCAAGAATTTCTGGCTCAACCCATTCCGCGGCCTGGCTGATTTCGTCAACGAGAAGCGCAAGGACACGCAAATCCGCCCCAACCAGATCTTTGCGGCCAGCCTCCCCAACAGTCCCCTCGACCACGACCAGCAGCGCGCCGTCGTCGAAGTGGTCCGCCGCGAATTGCTCACCCCCTTCGGCCTGCGCACCCTCCCCAAAACCGATCCCAATTATCAGGGCCGCTATTTCGGCCCGCCCATGAAGCGCGACAACGCCTATCACAATGGCACCATCTGGCCCTGGCTGATCGGCGCATTCCTCGAGGGCTATCTCAAAGTGAACGACCACTCCCCCGATTCGCAGCGCCAGGCCCGCGTCTGGCTCCAGCCGCTGATTGACAGCATGAACCAGGTCTGCGTCGGCCAGATCGCCGAGATTTACGAAGCCGACGAACCCCACCGCCCCGTCGGATGTCCCGCCCAGGCGTGGAGTGTGGCCGAAGTGCTCAGATTGGCGGTGATCCTGCGCATGTAACACGGGCATCCCGCCCGTGCTTCGCGCATGTAACCAAAGGGGGGTTGTAGGGTGGGCACTGCCCACCGGCACTAAGTTTGGTCTGAACAAAAATGGCTCTCTC
>JBGPEF010000198.1:0-8933 GCA_041482675.1 Tepidisphaeraceae bacterium
ATTGAAGTTGGACTTCACTTAAACTTTGGACCCAAGCCGGAGGTAAAGCGAGTTGCATTTGACAACGATAGAAAAAAATCATCACGGGCGAGAACTCCAGACCCGGCCTGAATAAATTCTTCTGATCAGCGTAAATCTGCGTTATCTGCGTTATCTGCGTTCGACTCTTCTCGTCACAGAAGCCGCTCGCCTTTGCTGCGGGGGATCAGCGAGAGAATTTTTTGGATGATTTGCTCCACGGAGATGCCTTCGGCTTCGGCATTGAAGTTGGGAATAATGCGGTGGCGCAACACCGGCGGCACGACGGCTTCGATGTCCTCCGTCGTCACATACAGCCGGCCCTGCATCAGGGCGCGGGCTTTTCCCGCGAGGATCATGTATTGGCCGGCCCTCGGCCCCGCGCCCCAGCTTAGCCAGTGGCGGACAAAATCCGATGCGCCGGGCTCGTTGGGACGAGTCGCCCGGGCAATGTCCAGGGCGAAGTTGTAGACATGTTCGCCCACCGGCACTCTTCGCACCAATTCCTGAAGCTCGATGATCCGCTGTGCGTTCACCACCTTCGTCACCGGCGGCGCGGCCGCCCCGGTGGTGCGCTTGAGCATCTCCAGCTCATCATCCCGCTCCGGGTAATTGACGATCACCATGAACATGAATCGATCGAGCTGGGCCTCGGGAAGCGGATAGGTCCCCTCCTGCTCAATTGGATTCTGTGTCGCCAGCACGAAAAACGGCTCGGGCAGGTCAAAGGTGTGCGACCCCGCCGTCACCTGGTGCTCCTGCATGGCCTGAAGCAGCGCTGCCTGCGTCTTGGGCGGTGTGCGATTGATCTCATCCGCAAGAAGCATATTGGCGAAGATCGGCCCCTTCTGAAATTCAAATTTCCGCCGGCCGTTGTCGGCGTCTTCCTGCAGGATGTCGGTGCCGGTGATGTCGGAGGGCATCAGGTCGGGCGTGAATTGAATGCGGCGGAAGGAAAGTTCCATGGCCCGGGCCACGGTGGAAACCAGCAGCGTTTTGGCCAGGCCGGGCACGCCCTGCATGATGCAGTGGCCGCGGGCGAAGATGGCGATGAGCAGCTCGTCAATGACGCGCTGTTGGCCGACGATCACCTTGGAGAGCTCATCCTGGAGTTGCTGGTAGGCTTCGGCGAGGTAGCGCGCGGATTGGAGGTCTTGAGAATCGGCTACGGGCATAGGAGGATTGTCGAGGGCGGAAGATGGTGGGGCAAGCCCCACCCTGCAAGGCCGGCCCGAGCGGTCATGGCTTGAGAATCCGCATCGATTGCACCGTCACATCCTCGATGGCCTTTTCCGACGGTTTGCTCAGGAATCGCACGCCCGGATAGCGGGCTTTGTTTTGCGCCAGGTCGTGGGGGCCGGAATAGAGAAGAATTCCATCGTTCTCGACGATGACGAATTGTTTGTCGAGTTTGACCTGGATGTGATTGGTATCCTTTGCCTTCATACCAGCGCCTTGCAGCGAGCCATCGGGCTTGGCGACGTTGATAATCCCGCCCAGGACATAGCAAACCAGCTCGTGGGGCGAGGAGGCCTTGGGATTTTTGTCGAACTCGGGCGTATCGGTGATGAAGATCTGCACCCAGACGTTTTCGCTGCTGCGGAATTGGCGGATGGCGATTTCGAAGATGAAGGCCTGAGTCGGGGGCAATCCGCTGGCGGAGTAGAGACCGCCGCCGCGGTATTCCTTGTCGTCTTTGGGAAGTCCGGCGGCGCTGACGAGCGGGCCGGCCAGGCCGCGCGAGCGCGGGGAGATGTTGGGAGGCAGGCCGAAGGTGCGCCACTCCGGAGGGATGGTCGGAGTTTGCGTGAAGTCGCTGGAGATGATGGTTTGGGCGAAGACGGTGTTGGCCAGTTCGGAGGGCGTGGGTTGCGGCGGCGGGCCGCCGCGGTACCAGATGACCATCACGATGGTGATGACGGCGATGATGCCGCCGACGGCGAGGAGGGCAATCGTGCTGGCGGCCGGTGGCGCGGGAGCCTGGGCCGTCGATTCTTCGTCAATAGCCTGCATCACCTTCCGCGTGAAACCCGGGCCGGCGCGAATCGCCCGGTAATCCCGGCCGGATTCGAGGTGCTCGCGGGCATTGATGAGCATGCGAAATTCATCCGCTTCGGCGAGCGAGCTGTTTTTCAACTGGTTGACGGCGTCGTGCCACTCCGGCGAACCCGGCCCGGCGCGCAGGGCTTCGGTGAGCAGTTTGAGGAACTGGTCGGAGTCGAATTGGGTTTCGGTCATCTCTGGCATAAGAGAGTTTTATTTTCGCAAGAAGCCCCGGAGGTACATCCGGGGTTCCGAAGAATCAGGTTTCGGGTTTCACCTCGGGTTGGGGTTCCATGTCGGGATCGAGTTCTTTGGCGCTGATCATTCTTGCGAGGCGCTTGAGGCCGTGGAACATCCTTGATCGCAGTGTCACGGCCTTGGTGCCGGTGATCTCTTCCATTTCGGCATAAGAAAGATCCTGGAACACTCCCAAAACGATGACTTCCTTTTGATCGTTGGGCAGATCGTCCAGTGCTTTGAGCACCCGGGCGATTTCTTCCTGTTTCTCGACATCATCGGTAGCGCGCTGGGCAACCTGATAAGGATCGCCGGAAATATCGACGCCTTCGAGATTCAGTTCGGTGACATTGCGCACCGGGCTGCGTTTGCGGCGGCGGGAATAGTTGATGGCCAGATTGCGGGTGATGGTAAAGAGCCAGGTGGAGAATTTCTGCGGGAAGCGATAGGTCGGAGCGAATCGAAAGGCCCGCAGGAAGACTTCCTGCGCGATCGATTCCACATCCTCCAGGTTCCCCAGCATGCGATAGAGATAAGAAAGGACCGAGGCATGATATCGTTCATAGAGGATTTCGAAGCCCTGACGGTCCTTGTTCTGGGTCCGCCTCATCAACTCTTCATCAGAAGCGCGCCCCAGGGCGACGGGTTTGAGGTCCGTCGGCTCGTCGGCCTGCGGCTTGGCCGGAGGCTTGGCCGGAGGCTTGACCGGGGGTTTCGTAACTGGTTTGTCGTTACGCTTTTGCATTCGTTTTCCAACCGCCGCCGAGCCCTTCGCCATCCACCGCAAGCACCGTCGGGCAAGCCGCCAATCACACAGCCGCCGGTGGCACACATGCAGTTTTCAGCCCACCCCCATCATACGCGAAAGCGGCGGATGGGCGAGAGCGTTTATTCGCCGCGCCAACAGGGTAATCGTAACAGTTGACCGAATATTGCCTTATGGATTATCGCCAAGCGAATTGGAAGGCGGGGGCGCGGATGCCTCGCCTTTATTCATGATGCCTTCGAGACGGTCGATTTTGCGGTGAAGCTCCATCACTTCATACTGCGCCTTGAGGTTCACCTGATACTCCAGGTCGGCCTTGATACGGTCGTGTTCGCCCTGACGATTCTGGCTATTAAGCACGAACATCGTCAGCAGCATCGATTCGAGGGTGATCAGGAATCCGAGCAGGGCGAAAGTGGGTGGGGCGTCAAGTAGACTGATTTCGGTTCTATTGCGGAAGGCGAGGATCGTGAAGGCCGTTATCCAGAGGATGAAAAAGATCGTATTGGCCAGCAAAAACCAGCCGCTGGCGGCGAAGCCGGCGGCCTTGTCAACCAGACGCTGAAGAGGGGTGATCCGTTCCTTGATCTCTTCGTTGACATTCTTGACGCCGCGGAGCTTGTCCATGGCCTCGCGGTGGCGGTGGGCCAGCGTGGCGATCATGTGGACCGAGGCGGCCGGGTGGGATTCGAGAAATTTGAAGAATCCCTTGCGATCGAGAACCAGAAGCGTGGTTTGCGAGGCGGTGCGTGCGGTGGCCGTACGCAAACCGCCGTCGAGCAGCGAAAGCTCGCCGAAAAATGCGCCCGGGCCGAGGGCGGCGACGGTGATTTCGTGGCCGGATTCATCGGGATAGGAGAGGACGACTTTGCCAACTTGGACGATGAACATTTCCTCCCCCTTTTCGCCAACCCAGAAGATGGGTTGGTGCGGGGCATATTCGCGGCTTTGCAGGAGGGAGGAGAGTTCCGCGCGGTTGGTCTCCAGGAGGCCGGAAAACAGGGGGATGTTGCGGAGGAGATCGGTGTCGGGTTGGGCGGCGGTGGCGGAGGACATAAGAGGATAGAAGATAGAGGATAGAGGATAGAAGGAAAGAGGGGGAGATCCAGACAAGCTCTTAGAGCGTATAATAGGAGTGACTGCGGTCGCTGAGGTGGTCGCGTCCTGGAAACAGGATGAGGAAAGTCCGAACTGAGGGATTTCGCATGCCGGGAATCCCGGGCACGGTGCCCGCTAACGGCGGGGCGGAGCAATCCGACGGAAAGTGCCACAGAAAACATACCGCCCGCGCGGGCAACCGCGCGGGTAAGGGTGAAAAGGTGCGGTAAGAGCGCACCGCGCTGGGGGTAACTCCAGCGGCAGGGTAAACCCCACCGTCAGCAAGACCAAATAGGCGGGAGTAGCCTGGTGCCCAGGGCGCGTGCGGCGAAAGTCGCACACCTTCCGCGGGTAGGTCGCTTGAGGCATCCGGCAACGGATGTCCCAGAGAAATGATCGCCTCCAGCTCGATCGAAAGATCGCGTTGGAAACAGAATTCGGCTTACGTGCGACCGCAGCCCAATCAAAACCGGCGGCGATCCTTTTACCAGGGTCGCCGCCGGCCATTTTTTACCGTTTCTCGCGCAAAAAAGCCCCGGATGCACATCCGGGGTTCCGATATGACGATCACTCAGGCGACCATCTCCAAAATCCTCACCCGCACCAGCGGCTACCTCAAACCCGTTGCCTCACACTCCCTCCAACCCTATCGCGGCTGCGCCCTGGGCAATTCTCTCTGCGGCGTCGGCTGCTACGTTCAACACAACTTCTATCTCACCCACGGCCAGCCCTGGGGCAGCTTTGTCGAGGCGCGTGTCAACGCGGCCGATGCCTATCGGGCCGATTATGAAAGGGAAAAGCGCTGGGCCCATCGCAATCGCGATCAGTTTGGAATATTCATGTCCAGCTCCACCGAACCATTCCAGCCCCTGGAAAAAAAAATGCGCATCACCCGCGCCGTCCTCGAGGCCATGCTTGAACTGCCGCCCGATTTTCTGATCGTGCAGACCCATTCACATCACGTGGTCGATTATCTCGATCTCTATCCCAGTCTGAGCCAGAAGACCGATTTGAGATTCAACATCAGCATCGAATCCGACCGCGATGAGCTGCCAGGACTTCCCCCGGCCGCGAGTCCGGTGAAAAAACGCATCGAGGCCGCGCGCCAATTGCGGGAGGCGGGGCTGTATGTCATGGCCGCGGTGTCGCCCCTCTTGCCGATCGACGATCCTCACCGTTTCTTCGCCTCACTCGCGACCGCCGCCAATTCCGTGGTGATCGACCATTATATTGGGGGGGATGGGTCGGCCGGGGGATTTCGAACCGAGAAAACCCGTTTGCCCCAGGCCATGCGGCAGATCAATGAGCGATCGGTCAGTTTGGAATACCGAAATGAGATTGTGAAAATCGCGCAAAGCTATTTTCCGGGGAGGGTTGGAGTTGGGCACGATGGTTTTGCGAGGAGATTTCTGACGTAGCCCTTTTTTTTTCTTGCAAGGGGAGCAAATCGGGGCAACATTATCTCCTGGCGGCCGGTCTGCAATGCGAGGGCTTTGCATTCGGCACGTCTCTGAGGGCTCTGTATCACGTCGATGTAAACCCGCAGGCTTCGGGTTAGAAAGGGAGAGGTCCTATGAAGAGTGTTTTTCTGCTGACGGGGGTCGTTCTTCTGGCCTGTTCAATCGCGCGGGCGGAACTGCACGTTTACGATTTTGGCTTGGATGGCGCCCAGGCTGGCTTTCCCCAGTCACCCGGGACTGGACACGGGCACGTGACGTACGATGACGTGAGCAATCAGCTCAATTGGACCGTCTCCTATCAGAACCTGTTGGCATCCGTAACCAACTCCCACTTTCATGGCCCGGCGGTGCCGGGTATTTCAGCGGGCGTGATCGTGCCACAGTTGAATGGTTTTGCCAGTCCCCAGGTGGGAGGCCCGGTGACCCTCACCGATCCGCAGGAGGTGCAGCTCGTGGGCGGCCTCTGGTATTACAACATTCACTCCACCTTCGCACCCGGCGGCGAGATCCGCGGGCAGGTGGTTCCCGAACCCGCGACGATGGGTCTGCTGGCCTGTGGCGCAATCGGATTGCTGATCCGCCGCCGGCGTTCCGCGTAAAGATCAAAGTCCTCCGTGGTCCTAGAGAGGGATCGCATGTGCCTGGAAGGGATGCGATCCTCTTTTTATGCGCTGAATTCCTCTACAATCCCCGATCATGGCGGGCGAAACATGGACGGTTCGGCGGCTCCTGGAATGGACCACGCCATTTTTCACGCGCAAGGAAGTCGATTCGCCGCGCCTCTCGGCCGAGTTGCTCCTGGCACACGTGCTGAAGATTCCGCGGATCAAGATTTACACGGATTATGAGCGGGTGATGGGGGAGGGCGATCTGGCCCGCTACCGCGCGCTGGTGCAACGCGCCGCCGAGCATGAGCCGATCGCCTATCTGACAGGCGTGGCCCATTTCTTCAGCCTGGAATTCGAAGTCGACAAGGATGTGCTCATTCCCCGCCCCGATACCGAGACCCTGGTCGAGAACGTGCTCCAGTTGGTCCGCAATCAGCCAGGATTGGAAGCGCCGCGCATTCTCGATCTGTGTACCGGCAGCGGCTGCGTCGCCATCGCCCTGGCCCACCGGCTGAAACACGCGACGGTGATCGCCACCGACCTCAGCCCCGCCGCCGTGGTCGTGGCCAAGCGAAATATCCAGAAACTGGGCGTGGCCGATCGCGTTTCAGTGGAGGAGGGAGATCTCTACGGCGCGCTCGAGGGAAAAGTGGATGCCCAGCCCTTCGCCTTGATCGTCGCCAATCCCCCCTACATCGCCACCGGCCAGATGGCGAGCCTCCCGCGAAATGTGAGGGAGTATGAACCCCTCAACGCGCTCGATGGAGGAATGGATGGATTGGTGGTGCATCGCAAGATCATCGCCGGCGCGGCCGAGAGATTGGTAGCCGGCGGAAGGCTCTTCCTGGAAATCGCCTTCGATCAAGGCCCGCGGGCGATGGAGATCATGAGCCGATTTCCGGCCTTCGATGAGGTGCGAATTTTGAAAGATTATGGCGGCAGGGACCGTGTCATTACGGCTCGCCGCTCGTAGGTCCGGCTCCGCCGGACGTCCGCACAGCCGCCCGCCCTTGGAGTGCGCTTCGTCGATGGTGCAAGCTTATGACGCAGGAATCACTACCGCCGCCGATTCCAGACCCCAAGCGGTTGTTGCTCTCCCCCTCGGACATCCCGGCCGATGCCGACGGCTCCCTGCCATGGTGGAAGCCGAGCTGGACAGATGTCGCGCGGAGATTGGGCTGGAGATGGCTCTATCTGATACCGACGACGCTCGTGTTGGTGCTGGGGATTTGGGCGCTCTTCTCTCGCGCCTGGTTCATCAATCTATGGTGGTGGGGCGGAAAGCTATGGCTGTGGATCGGCGCGGGCGCGGTCGGCGCGGTCGTGGAAGCCATGCGCCAAGCCACCAAGGCGCGGGCCGAGCCCTTCTGCATCCATTGCGGCTACACGCTCCCCGGCCTTCCCGATCAGCACATCTGCCCCGAATGCGGCCGGCCGTATAGCTTTGAGTTGATCAGGCAATATCAGCAGGACCCGGGATGGTTCGTGAAGCGATGGAAGATGCAGCACGGGAATCCGATTAATGAGCGGTTTGAGGCGGGGAAGACGATGGGAAGGGCGTCGAGGGATGGAACGTGAACTTTGGAGTCATTTTGTAGATAAGCAGGAATGTCCCGCTTTCTGCGTACGCTTTCTGCGTACCGCTTTTTGCGTCCGACTTGGTTCGGCCTCAACTGCTACTCTTGCTCGCCACCGAGAATCGGGGAGAAGCCGGTGCGGAATTCAGGAAAATGGTCTCGCATCTCGCGGCGAGCGAGGCACAACACCAGCGAGACAGGGAAAACACTTGCATATACTGCGATGTCGAGCGCGCTAATCGATGAACCCAACCGCTGGCGTAAGGTGGTATCTCCGTAAGCGCCTGAGAGCATTTTGACGAACATCACAAGATGCAATCCGAGTACACCTGCGATCCACATTCCCGCGTACGTCAGCAGCACCGGCCTGGCCCAGCGCCGATGCTGTTGAAACCCCCAACACCCCGCCAACAGCACTACCGGCGAGACGAAGTACAGCCAACTCGCAAGCCGATAAATCGCATTCAGTATTACGAAGCGAAAAGGGCGGTTGAAGGGCAATCCCCAGGCAGCGAATAACGAGATTTCGTTGAGAATTGCCCACCCACCGAGTATATAGCCCGCAAAAACGAGCCAGCATCGAAGCTGCCCTGCCAAATCGCTTGATGCGCGTCCGCTAGAGTCTACCGCGTTCATGGTTACCTCCCTCGGGCATTATTGCACCGGCTCAATCACCACCGCCGTCCCATAGCACAACACCTCAGTCGCCGAAAACTTCGAGGCCACTTCGCTGGCGTCAAACCTCAACCCCACCACCGCATTCGCCCCCATCTGCCGCGCGTGGTCGATCATCAGATCATAAGCCTGCTGGCGCGTCTGCTCGCACATTTCGGCGTACGCCCCAATCTGCCCGCCGATGATCGATTTCAATCCTCCAAAAATGCCCTGGGCGATGGTGGGAGCGCGGACAATGATCCCGCGGACAACGCCGAGATACTGGCGGATGCGATACCCTTCGATGGTGAAGGTCGTGGTCACAGGCAGGCCGGGTTGCGAGTAGGAGAGAGGATTCATGGCCGGGATTGTATGATGGTCGCTGTTCTGAAGCACGGCACGGGGTATTGATCAACCAGAGGAGTGTCCGATGAGTGGGATTTTTCGAGCATTGGGGCTTGTTTCCATCATG
>JBGPEF010000199.1:0-8913 GCA_041482675.1 Tepidisphaeraceae bacterium
CCGTGTAGATGATGGCCCCGTTGACGACGATAAATCGGCCTTCGAAACTGACTTTGAGCCCGTTTTTCAGGATCGTCTGGTGGATCGGCTGCTCGTTGTTGAAGAAGCTGCTGTAATGGAACGGGTTGCCATCCTCATAGCCGATTTGGTTGGCCATGGTGAGCTTCAGGAAGTGCCCGGTTAATACGAGGCTGCTGGTGCCGCCGACGCCATAGACGAGGGCCCCCTGGTCCAGCTCATCGGATACGCCCACGCCGCCCACGACCCATGGCGTGACGCTCCAGGAGAGACCTTTTCCGTGCTCGAGAAGAATATTGATCGGAAGCCCGGCGTTGAGGCCGGCGATGTAGACGTGGGCGCCTTCGGTATCGCGATATTCCAATGGCACCGAGTAAACCAGCCCGACGTGATTGGTAAATCGCCAGCCCTGGGCCAGATTCAGCGTGTAGAAATTGCCGTCGATGACGTCGGTGTGCAGGTCGCCGTAGGAGAAATCAGCGCGGAAGGCATAATGGTTCAGCAGGCCCTTGGATTCCTTATCCAGCAGCGGATACAGCCCATAAATGTTGAACGCATCGTTGGCGAACACCGCCGTGGTGGCTTGGGGATTGCCGTCGGTCACGCCGATGGGCGTCTGGGTGTTGCTGATGCCAAAATATTGAAGGATGAGCTGTTCGATGGTGGGGGAGGGGAATGTCTGGGCGCTTGCCCGACTCGGCCAAATCGCTGTGGCCAAAACAAAAATCACTGTTAATATTTTGCGTCGATTCAACATGTTATGACTCCCGCCGGGCGCTACGGAATATGTCGGCAAGCCGGCGGCGTGTGCGGAGTCAAAAAGAGGATGATGCCATCCAACCAATAACGCGGCCGGTAAAACCTCGCCAGCGGGCCCTGAGATGAGGAGAAGCCATGGGATCCAAATTCACATCAAAGACGTCGTGGCGGTCGAAACTGGAAAAAGCCCAGGAGCCGAGCGTCTTCGAAATGACCGGAAAGACGGCCCATCGCTTTGGGCCAGGGAAGATGCTGATTCCCACGCCGATGATGGTGGATGAAGTGATTCGGGGAATCAGGAGAGGTAAGTTGATCACGACGAGCATGATTCGAAAAGCGCTGGCGGAGAAGATGGGGGCGGATGTGACCTGCCCGCTGTGTACGGGAATATTCGTGCGGATCGCGGCCGAGACATCGGAGGAAGATCGAGCGGCGGGCAGGGCGCGGGTGACGCCTTATTGGAGGGTGGTCACCGACAAGGGCGAGCTGAATGAGAAGTTTCCCGGTGGTGCGGCCGCGGCGGCGCGCAAGCTCAGGGAGGAGGGGCATCGGGTGGTGGCGAAGGGGAGGAAGGTGGTGGTGGTGAGGTTTGAAAAAGTAGTTGGGCAAAGAGCGGCGGTGGGGGCCGCGTGATTCAAATCTGCACTCCCCTAACGAGGTCGTCCGGGTTGCAGAAACAGGATGGTAGAGTCCGCCGCACCGTTGTAAGCCAAGCTTTCCTGGCTTCAAGTGTCTCCGGGGCGGCTTCTTCGGATTGGACTGCGCAGGATTCGGCGTACCAGACAGCGGCCACAAAGTTCAGGTCAGTCGCCGGCAAGCCCACAATGAACTGTTGCCCCTTTGATGCGTTATGGAGAGCTTCGGATGCGCTTTCAAGTAGCCAATTGACGAAATCTTTATCATCGGCCAAGGGGTGTTGCCAGGCCTTGAGCATGAGCCAGACAAAGATCTCAGCCTCAAATAGGCTGGTGAAGTCCAAGCTTTTTTTGGCGAGGTTTTTCATTGAGAACCTGGTTCCTCACGCGGTCGACCGGCGCGATTGTGTTCCGGCTTCCGTGAGCGAATTAGTTCCGTCTCATAAGCAGCCAGTTCTCTCGGCGAGATAGTGACTGGAAGCTCGTGGTAAACGACAAATGTCGCGGACCTTTGCCCCTGCTGTATCTGTCGGACCATCTCCCGGAGCGACCAAGTTGAAACATGTTCTCGAATCCTGGCTCGAACGTTGTCTGCCTTCCCTGCATATAGCGTCGCATGTTCGTCAAAGAAAATGTAAACCCCCGGTTTCGTGGGCAACTCTGAAAGTCGCGCCTCCAGTTCCAGAAGACTCAGGGCTCTACTACCGACGGCGCGGATAACTTGTCCTATGGGCTCGGGTTTGAGTTGACTGGACTTGCGGAGGCTGAGTGCAGCATATTCGGCTTCAAAAGTGGACGTCCCGGGAGCCAAGAATTGAATTATCGCGTCAAATTGCGCACGAGTTTCGGGATCGCAGATCACGTCGTCAACGTTCTTGCTAAACTGCCGCTCGACCAAGCGTATTGCGTTCGATACTGCCTGCAAATAGTGACGTCGCTGAGCGTCTGGCTTCTTCCGGCGGGTGGTTGGGCAGTCCGTAAGCTTGTTTTGTTTGCGAAGATTGAGCAACATCCGGTTGATTTCGGAATCGCTGCCCTGGATGCCCCGTCGCCGGGCTTCCGTAAGAAACCTATCGTTGAGTGTCGGCTCACAGATCACATACTCAGGACATCTGCCATCTCGGACCGTTTTGAATGCGTCCTTGACGCTCATTGCGATGCCGCCAACTTCTCAAAGTTGCCTATCGGGTGCCATTTCGAAATCCACCGAGATTGAAACTTCGGGAGTAAAAGAATTGCCTCATCTACTTTTCTGAAGGATATGCGCAGTTTGTCGAGCGGGCTCTGCCAGAAATCGAATTTTTTGTGGCCAAACTGGATCTGTAAGCGTTCCAGAAGATTATCTGTCTCACCGACGTATAAGTTTCGGCGTTCATCTGATAGCCAATAGAGCCCGGGTGAAGCGGGGATTTTTGAGTCGTCCAACCGGAAGGGATTGTCGACGTCTCGAGGCATCGGGATGAAGTCGTTGAGCTTCATGGAACCTTGCGAGATTCGGTCCGCCGCTTTTCGGATTCGCAAGGCAAACCAACGAATCATAAGTGAACTAGGCTCTTCGGTGAGCATGGTCAAAACGAACTGGTCAAAGTCACGAGCCATCTTAGGGTCACACAAGATGTGGTCCAATGTCACTTCCTGGTCGTGTTCGAATCGCTGAATCGCAATCTCACAGGCGAACTTATAGCGGTAGAAGCTTTTCTCCTCTAACGGAAACGTGGTGCGAAATGAGCGAGTCAATCCCTTAAGGTAGCTCGCCTTCCGTAGGTTCATTAGGCGTCGATTCCAGTCAAAGGGTTTCCCTGGTAGTCCCAATCGAATGCAAGTAGCGGTGAATTGCTCATTGAGTTCAGGGTCTGCGATTACGCGATCCACGGGAAAGCCGTTTCGAGTGGCGAAGAAAGCCTCTACGATTCCACGGTTCACCTCCGTGGCATTTGTTCGCTTTGTAACAAGCGCGACCGGCGTAGTTTCTGGGGCGCTTACCCGGTGCTTACCCAACGCGGTGGGCGGAGCCTTCACCCTTGGCTCACTGGCACCCGAAAGGGGGTCTCCTGGCATTGCCCCATTCAGACGAGCCGCGATTTGGGCGGCATAATTCTTGGACAACTCGAATCCGATAAAGCGCCGCCTTAATTTCTTGGCCACCACGAGCGTCGTTCCACTACCACCAAATGGGTCGAGAACCGTTTCCCCGGGATGCGAGCATGACCTGATGACCCGACCGAGCAACTGCTCCGGCATTTGGCAGCCATGCCAGCCGGCCCTCTCCTTGAAGGTGCCACAGACTCGCGGGAAGTGCCAGACATCCTCTCTGGGGGCAAAACTATCAGGTGCGTCTTGTGGTCGCAAAATCCAGGTGTCATCCGGAAGTCGGCCTTGGGAGTGAGCTCGCAAATCGGCATAGACTAATTGCCGCGCGGAAGGCACGCGAATTGCCGTGGCGTTGAAAGTAAACTTCTTGGGGTCTTTAACAAAATGAAAGAGGTGCGTGTGGCTGCGGCTGAACTTGTATTTGCAGTTGACGCCAAAGGTGTAGTACCAGATGACCCAACTGCGACAGAAAAGTCCCAAGTCACGCTGGAAGATCAGCTTCATCTCGGCCGCGAATTCGTCCCCAATCGCCAGCCAGAATGTTCCGGTAGGCTTCAGCGTTCGTACTAATTGTTCTCCCCAATTCTTCGTCCAGCCAAGATACTCATCCGCGGCTAGACGGTCTTCGTAAACGTCGTATTTGTAGCCAATATTGAATGGAGGATCGGCGAACGCCAGATCGATGGTTCCCGAAGGAATCCGCGACATTCCCGCGATGCAGTCTTCGTTGTAGAGCTCGTCCAAATCCAAATTGCGTCCCTGCTAACTAACATTTAGCGACCTGGAGGCATCAGGTCAAACGCGGCGAATGATTTCCACATGGGAAGCATTTGAAAGCTATTAAACAACGCTTCACGCCGCCGGCGCCCCCGCCGGCGGACTTGCCAGCAGCCTCTCCGCCGTCGCAATCAACTTATCCAGCTTCACCGGCTTATTGAGATACTCACTCACCCCCAGACTCTCCGCATACATCTGATGCCGCTTACCCGGATTCCCCGTGATCATCACCACGAATGGCTTGGTGTTCCTCGGCTTTTTGGCCTTGATCTTCTCCAGCACCAAAAACCCGCTGCGCTTGGGCAGCATCATGTCCAGCACCACCAGGTCCGGGTGATTCTTCTCGGCCAGCTCCACCGCGCGATTCCCATCATGCGCGGTGTCTACAATCGCCCCCGTGGGCTCGAAGGCCGCCTGCATGCTGATCAGGATGTCGTTGTCGTCATCGACCAGCAGAACTCTTTTTCCTTCAAGGGCTTGGCTCATCGCGGACCTCCAATGGTGTGAATTGCAGTGTCGGCCTCTGGGCGCCAAATGTCAAGAAAATAGCGGGCAGGTCCGATAAGTCCTCCTGAGATGCCCAACGCTCATTCCCCAATCGTCGTCCTCGATTCCGGCCTCGGCGGACTCACCGTGGTGCGGGCCTTGCATCGCGCGCTGCCCATGGAGGACATCGTTTATTTCGGCGACACCGCCCGCATGCCCTACGGATCAAAGAGCGCTGCCACCGTCACCAGCTTCGTCCGCCAGATCATCACCTATCTCTACCCACACGACCCCAAGCACGTGGTCATCGCCTGCAACACCGCCACAGCCCTTTCGATGCCCGCCATCCGCGCCGAGTTCCCGGATTTGAGCATCAGCGGCGTCATCGAACCAGGCGCCCGCGCCGCCGCCCTGGCCGCCGGACAACGGCCGCGCCCCGTCATCGGAATCATCGGCACCGAAGCAACCATCCGTTCACGGGCCTATGAACAGGCGATCATCCGCCGCCGGCAGCTTTCGCGCGTGCTTTCGCAAGCCGCGCCCCTGCTTGCGCCCATCATCGAGGATGGCCGGGCGCCTGATGATCCGCTCGTGCAGATAGCGCTCAAGCAATATCTACAGCCGCTCATCGCCAAAGGCATTAACGTGCTCGTCCTAGGATGTACGCACTACCCGATTTATCGCGAGGCGATCAGTGAGAGGGTCGGGGCCGATGTGGCCGTGATTGACTCGGCCGACCAGTGTGCCCAAGATGTGCTGCGCCGCCTCTACAGCGCGAAATTGCACCGCGACGCCGGCGGCCCGGGCGGCTTGCGTTGTTTTGTCACCGACAATTCGCCGCGCTTCGCATCGCTGGCGGCCCGCTTCCTGGGTCTGAAGATCCAGCCGCCGACTTTGGTGTGTACCGACGAGCTGCATGCCCTGGCGAACGCTTCCGAGCCCATGGAACTGCGTGCCGCGGTCTAGCGGCGAACCGTCTGTTGCGGTATTCAGGCCCAATATGAATGGACTCGCGCTCTGCGTGCTGCCGCTTCTCTTGCTCACCGCCGGATGTTTCAGTTCCATCGACGACGAGGACTACAAGCCTTTCACATCCAGCCGCTGGCGGGAAATGATCCGCGAAAATGAGTATCGCCTGAAGCCCGAGGAGCAGCGGCCCACCAAGGCGTTCACCAATCCCATCCGCCTGTTTATCGGCGTGATCGCCGAGGGTATCTCCAAACTCCACGATCTGGCCACCGGCCACAATTTCTTTCAGGAAGCCCGAAAGCTGGTCGATCCATCGCCGGACCATCGGCGATCGGGAATCGTTTATCTCTCCGACCAATCGCCGGGGCGGCAGGATCCCTACCTCCAGCAATACATGAACATGGCCCGCACCGATCCCGATCCATCCGTGCGCGCCATGGCGCTCCGAGCCCTCAATCGCGCCCGAGATAAGCGGGCGGTCCCCATTTTCCTGGCCGCGCTCGAGGAGAAAAACGATGCCATCCGCCTCGAGGCCGCCAAGGGACTTGCGAATATCCCCGATCCCTCGGCCGCTTTGCCGCTGATTCGCCATCTCGACAGCCCCGACGAGAACATCGATGTGCGCATCGCCTGCGCGGATGCCCTTCGCCTCTATCGCACCAGCGAAGTGGCCCAGGCGCTGGTGCGGGCCCTGCGCGATCGGAATTTTGGCGTCTCCTGGCAGGCGCGCAAGAGCTTGCAGCTCATGACCGGTCAGGATTACCGCTACGACACCGCCGCGTGGCTCACATTTCTCAGCGGAACGGCCAAGCCGTTTGGGTAAAGGCACAGGAGGTGAAATGCTCCAAATTAAATGGACGCCCCGTGAGGGCTCGCCGCCGCAAGATCTATGGAAAGTTTGGTTCTACAGCGGCATTTTTTGCACAGGTATGGGTGTCGGCGTGCTTTGGACGGGATATCGTCCGGAGGTCGCTTCCTCACTGGCCCCGTGGCTGATCGGCTTTGGAATAATCGGTGCTGTGATTGCATCAATTATGTCGGCACGAAGGCGTGCGCAAGGTGGCTGAATGCGGGCTCTTGTCTTCTCCAACTCGCTCTCGTTCGCCCCCAGCCACGCCGAGCCGCCGGTGAACGAGGGAGACACACTTCTGCGCATCCGCCAGGCGGGAATCTGCTCGACAGACCTGGAGATCGTCAAAGGCTACATGGGATTCAAGGGCATCCTCGGCCATGAGTTCGTCGCGGAAGTCGTGGACTCGCCCAAGAAGGACCTGATCAAGCAGCGCGTGGTGGGAGAGATCAACATCGTCTGCGGCCGCTGCGACCTGTGCCTGGCCGGCCTCTCCTCGCATTGCCGCAATCGAACGGTGCTTGGCATTCTCGAGCACAACGGCGCGTTCGCCGATTATGTCCGTCTGCCGGCCGAGAACCTGCACGCGCTGCCAGACACCATCGACGATGATCAGGCCGTTTTCATCGAGCCGCTGGCCGCCGCGTTCCAGGTGCTCAAGCAGATCAAATTGGATGGGCGGCGGTGGGTAACCGTTCTGGGCGATGGCCGGCTGGGGTTATTGGTGGCACAAGTCCTCCAGACCGCCGGCGTGCCGGTGCGGGTGATCGGCAAACATGCGGCGAAACTGGGGCTGTGCGAGAAGTGGGGAATTCGCTCGCGGCTGCTGGATGACATCGTGCCCCGGCACGATCAGGATGTGGTGATCGATTGCACCGGATCGACCGCGGGATTCGAGCTGGCATTGCAGATCGTCCGGCCGCGCGGGGTGCTGGTGCTCAAGTCAACCTTCGCCGCCGGCAAGCCGCTCAATCTGGCGCCGGTGGTGGTTGATGAGGTGACCATCGTCGGGTCGCGGTGTGGGCCGTTCAAGGAGGCGATCCGGGCGCTGGCGCAGAAGCAGGTGGATGTGGTCTCGCTCATTCACCGTCGGATGCGGCTGGAGCAGGGAGTGGAGGCGATGCAGCTTGCGGGACGGCCGGGAGTGCTTAAGGTGATGCTATCCATGGAGTGAAGGTTCGCGGAGCGAACCCTACGAATATGGCGAAGGACCTTGCACTTGTTCTGAACAACGGCTCGCTGAACTCGGCGGTCACGACTGCGCTGGCCGCGCAGCGGTTTCGCACCATCCTGGTCTATGCCGACATCACGCCCGGGGCAGCGCGCTCGCGGGCGGCGTATGACCAGCAGGTGGCCCACTTCAAGCCGTATCGCGAGCACACGCTGGCGATGCCGTATCTGTCGATCCTGCACGCGCCGGCCGACACCCACTCGGTCGATCCGCGCCAGACCGGGCTGCTGGCGCCGCAGCTTCTCTCGCTCCTCCCCATCGTCGCGGCGGCCTCCACCTTCGCGGCCTATTACCAGGCGGCAGCGCTCTACCTGGGGCTGCGCATCGGGCCAGGCGGGGAGGACCTGTCGCGGGCGACGGAGTACGTGCAGATCATCAACGAGCTGATCCAGATGCCGTGCGGCCACGTGGACCTGGAGGTCATCACCCCGCTGCTGGAGTTGGAGCCCTGGCAGGTGGTGGAGCTTGGGTTCCAGGTCACAGCGCCGATGGAGAAGGCGTGGAGCTGCTCGGAGGAGATGTCCGAGCCGTGCGGGGCCTGCCGGGGCTGCCGCGGCCGCGAGCAGGCCTTCATGCAGTCGGGCCGGCCCGATCCCCTGCGGGCGGTGAAGAAGTCGGCGTGAGTGGAGCAATTAACCACGGAGCAATTAACCGCGGAGACGCGGAGACGCGGAGAAGAGAACTCAGAATTCAGAATCGGGGGTAGGGGCACTGTGCGGTGGATTGAGGACCAGCCGTGAAGCATCGTTGCTGCCACGATGGAATAACGTAAGACCAATAAAAGCGAATTGGCGGCCGTCAGAGATGCATTGAAGCCGGTGCGAGCGCGATCGAGAGCCGCGAGGCTTGGGTTGATGGCTGGAGGATTGAAAAAAGGGAGATTGATTGTCCACGAAGCTGCACGAAGGGGCACGAAGGGGGAAATGCAACCGCAGAGACGCAGAGACGCAGAGGCCGCAGAGAAGAAAAGAGACGAGGACCTTCGGGCGGTTTAATTTTTCTCCCCTGTTCTAACCACGTCAAGAACCAGTCTTCATGGGGATGCGGGACTCTTCGGGCAATACGGGACTGAAGCGTTGACGCCGCGCAGCGGCGGC
>JBGPEF010000200.1:0-8889 GCA_041482675.1 Tepidisphaeraceae bacterium
ACTCCGCGATCAGCTTTCCGATGAGTTGATAAATCTTCCCCGCCAGCTCGCGCTTGTCCGATCCGGCATATTCCACCGACAGCCACGCCCGATGCTCCCCCACCACCTTCCGCAGCCGCAATTCCCGCATCTCCCCAGCCGCCTTTTGCGGCTCATCAAAATAGGGCGCATCCACATTTTGAACCACAAACGCGCGACCTTCCGCATGGATCGTCAGCAGCGGAGATTTGCCTGCCACCGAATTCTCCGGCTTCTGCGCCGAATTCATCGGCAGGTCCCATGCCTTCTCCACCAGCTTCGCCAGCGATTTTTCATCGAGAAATCGCGGCTCACTGAGGAGCAGCACGAGCGAGATCGTCGGCCCATCCTGGCCGCCGGATTTGCGGTTTTCACGCCTTGGTCCCATGTCCAACCCGCCGAGTTCCCTGTTCCCCGCTCAAAACTGCCAACGCCATCCGCATCATACATCACGGCCGCTCCCCCGGCAGCTAAGGAATTTGATTCTGTGATCGCCTTCACCTGCGGCGGGTCAGCATTCGCAAAGGATGCGCAGGGCGAAGTGTGATGGTGGGCTTCAGGGCCAGCTCTCTGTGATCTGCCTCATACAGCGACCACCTCTGTGCGATCGTCGCCAGCACCAGAATCCCCTCCAGCCATGCGAACGATTCGCCAATACATCCCCGCTGCCCGCGGCTGAAGGGAAAATAAGCCAGCCGCGGCCGCTCGGGCGAGGTTGCATTCGCCCACCGTTCCGGATCGAATCGCAGCGGATCGGGCCAGAAACGCGGATCGCGGTGCATCACCCACTGGCTCATCAGCACGACCGTTCCGGCCGGAAAGTCGTAGCCACCCGCGCTCCACGGCTCAATCGCGCTTCGGCCAATCGCCCACACCGGCGGATAAAGCCGCATCGCTTCCGACAGCACCATTCGCGTGTATTTCAATTTCGGCACATCATCCGCCGCCGGCAAACGCGACCCCAGAACCTCATTCACCTCCGCCGCCAGTTTCTCCGCCACCTTCGGATGCTTCGCCAGCAGATGCCACGTGTAGGTCAGCGCATTGGCCGTCGTCTCATGCCCGGCCGTGAAGATGGTGATCGCCTCATCTCGAAGCTGCTGATCGCTCATCCCGCCGCCATCGCCCTCGACATCCCGCGCGGCCAGCAGCATCGACAGAAAATCGCCGTTGCTCCCGCCGTCGCGCCTTCGCTCCTGAATAATCTGGTCGATGGTGCCAAAGAGGAGCTTCTGAGCGCGGCGAAACCGCATGTTCGAAGGCAGCGGCAGCCGATTCAGCAGCGGCGCCCACGGCATCATCGCCCGCGTAAACATCCCCACGCTGACGCTCATCGCCGCCCCGATCTCGTGTACCTGCTTCTGCACATCCGCGCCAAAGAGCGTTCGCCCCGCGATCGCCAGCGTCAGCTCCATCATCTGCTCGTGAATGTCGATCACCTGTCCATCACCCCACGAATCCGCCACCCGCGCCGCCTCCTGCACCATCGCCTCCGCATAGTGATTCACCCGATTCACCGCAAAAGCCGGCTGCGCCAGCCGCCGCTGGCGTCGATGCAGCTCTCCCTCGCTGGTCAGCAGCCCCTCCCCCAGCGTCACCTTCGCCCGCTGAAGTGCTGGCCCTTTCGTGAATCGATGCGACTCGCCCACGATCACATCGCGGATGAAATCCGGATGATTCAGGAAGATGTAGCTCTTGCCGCCGATTCGAAACTGCACCACATCCCCCCACCGCTTCGCCAGATCCGTCAGAAACCGCAGCGGATCACGGCGAAATGCCAGCAGAATCTGCCCCGGAAACTTCCCCCTCGGCCCCGGCGGCTGCGCGCGGCGGATTTGGACGGTTGCTTTTTCCATATCTCACCCGTCTCACCCGCCCGCGATGCGTCTCGCCAATGCGATCATCTCCAGCGCTGCATCGGCCGCCCTTTCCCCCGCATGGCCATTTTTCCCGCCACAGCGATCCCACGCCTGCTGCTCGTTGTCCGTGGTCAGCACGCCGAAGATCACCGGCAGCTTCTCGGCCAGCGCCACCTCGGCGATCCCCCGCGCACACTCTCCCGCCACATAATCAAAGTGCGGCGTCTCCCCGCGAACCACGGCGCCCAGGCAGATAATCGCCGAGTATCGCTTCGTCTGCGCCAGCCACTTCGCCGTCAGCGGCAGCTCAAACGCGCCCGGCACTCGATACACCGTGACGCGATCGGCAGCGACACGATGATCCTCCAGCCGCCGCACGCACCCGGCCAGCAGCTCATCGACGATCTCCTGGTTGAACCGCGCCGCCGCGATGGCGATGCGGGCATCGGCGGGGATATCGCTCGCGCTAAAGGGCGGCGCCTGCGTGCTCATGGTTGATGAGAGTAGATCGAGACTGCCCGCCGATCAATGTGCGGCCTTGCGCGTGGTGGCAGGCAGGGTGGCGCGGGTCGCAGGTCGAGTCGTGGGTTGTTTAGGCGGCTTGGTGCGGACCATTGTGTCAGAGATGGTTATTCGGGCGAGGGTTATCCCGTTCGTCGTCGTCTCCGTTCCGGGCACCGGCGCGATCGCGCGTGTCCTGAACAGCTTCGCGGCCAGCACGCCGCCGCCGCGCTTGGCGGCGGACTTCTCACGGAAGATCCACGATGCCTTCGATTTGTGCAGCGCTGCCGGCCACTGCGCCTGCCGCATCCCCCGGAGCAGTTCGGCCGGGTGAAACACGCTTCGCCCGCTCAGATAAGTCACGATCCGCGGCTCGAATCCGATGACCACCGCCTTGGCCGCGACTCGCTCTGATAGTTCGTGACTGATGGCGATCAGTTTCTTTCCATCCCCGCCGAGATAGACGTCCAGGAACGTTTTGTGCGTATAGTACTTGGCATAGCCGTGCTGCTCGAGGATGAATCCGCTGTCGCGCACCAGATGCGGGCCCGTCGCCAACCCCAGCCAGAACATCAAGACCAGCTCACCGGCGAAGGGGATGGATCGATACCATCGGGCGGAGACGTCGGCGATCCACCTGGCAAACGTCGCCCACCCCACCAGCAGCAGCGGCAGCACCATCAGGTAATATCTGGGAGCGGCGCCGAGCACGATGGTCATCCCCGCCGTCACGATGACATACAGCCCCCACAACGGCGCCTTGCGAACCAGCAGGACACCGGCCGTCAACAGCACAGCGCACACCAGCGGTCCCCAGGGCAAGGGCAACTCCAGGCCGAAGATGAACTCGGGGAGGTGCTGCGTGGACAACTTGTGGATGTTTCTCTCCCACTTCACATCCTTCAGGTCCCGCAGTGTCGCGAGCACCTTCTGCTCGTAGCGGCCGCCGATGATGCTGTGGCCGGGCGAGCGTGGATCGAGGGCGACCCACGCCAGGATGACGGCCGCCGCGATGATGATGCCGATGCCATAAGCCATCCGCCGGCGCGATTGGAACAGGCCGACGAAGCACGCCCCGATCCATGCCAGCAGCAGCGCCCAGAACGTCGGCCGCATGGAGACGGCGATCACCGCGCCAAGCAGGATGAGCACGGCAAACCAGGCCTTGCGCGAGGTCGTGGCCGCCCTGGGCAGGCGCGCGATGCCCAGCATGGTCATCGAGGCGCCCAGCAGGAACGGCAGGTCGGTCATCAGCTCGTGGGTCTGCTGGAGGAAATCGTGGTTGATCCCAACACCGGTCGTCACGGCCACGGCGATCCAGGGGGGGAAGTAGGTGCTGACCAGGTGATAGACAATCACCAGCGTCAGGATGCTCATGACCATCATGATCAACATGGCAGCGCGGGGGTGCAGGGGGTCCTGGCGGCCGAAGATTTTGTCGATGCCGGCCAGGAGATAGGGGAGGCCGGGATAGATGTGGTGCTCGTGCTGGGCGCGGAAGGTGTAGCCGCGGCCGGTGACGAGGTTGTTGGCGACGGAGCGGTAGAGGGCGCTATCGCGGCCGATCCGCCAGTAGCCGTTGTAGCTGACGATGAGGATGAAACCGACCAGGGCGAAGATCGGCCAGCGCAGCTTGACGATCCAGCGCTGGACGCGATTTTCCGGCGGCTCGGGAATCGGTGTGGTCGGCTCGGCGTAGTGGACGACGGGTGATTCCAAATGCTCTACCTTTCCCATGCGAGCCCGGAAATGTAACACGGGGGGAAGAGCAAATGAAGAAAGTCCGCAGCGGCGGTCCTTCGCCGGCTGCGGACTGGAATTTCGATCGAAGGCAGGTTGGATCAGGCGGCTTGCTTGTGGGGCTCGGGGATGGCCGGTGCGGCCTGCGCGGGGGCGGCGGCGGCCTGGGTCTTGTAGACGCCGGTCTGGGTGAGGGTGTCGTGCAGGGTTTGCCGCTGGGCCTTGAAGGTCAGCAAAGCGCTGATGCAGAAGGCGATGCCGGCAAAGGAGCCGAAGTAGTTGATGAAACGGAGGCTGGTGAGAGCGGCGACGAAGTAGAACAACCAGGCGGAATTCTTGATGGCCCAGCGCTTGAGGAGCGCGGCGCGGTTGGCCTCGGTGCCATCCTCGTTGCAGATCTTGAGCTTGAGAATGGTCTTGCCGAAGGTTGCGCCCTTGAAGATTTCCAGCGTGGAATAGGCGACAAAGACACCGGCACTGAGAACGCCGGCGAGCCAGGGCCCGGTGGCGGCGGCCGCAACGAATGTCAGCACGAGCGCGGGCACGAGGCAGAAGACAACGTCGAGCAGGCAAGCGCCAGCGCGGATGAAAAACCCTTCGCGATTCATAAAAACTCCTGTAGGTACTCAGGAGAGGAATCGGGCAATCTGAAGGGGCACTTGGGGATTTGCGGAAAAAATTTCGTTTATTCCGCGCAAGCATATTGAAAGCGCGATGGGCCGATAATGTGGGATGGATCATAGAGTGATCCTTTCGATGGCATCGGCGAGGCGCTGGTAGTCTTCTGGCCGGTTGTAGATCTGGCAGGAGACGCGGACGTAGGCGTGGTTGTCCCAGAGGATGAGGGGGGCTTCGACTTTGAATTCGTTGTAGAGGCGGCTCTGGAGGATTTCGCGCTGGGGCTCGGAGAGGTGCCCGAAGCGCAGGGGGAGGCGGAGGGTGGCCATAGCGCCGATGAGTCGGCCGTCGAGAGGTGTCATGGGGATGGTGTCCCAGCGCTGACAAATCATCTGCTGCGCCCAGGTTGCGAGTTGATGGTTGTGCTGCAGGGTCCGAGGCCAGCCGAATTGGTCGAAAAATTCCATTGCGGAGCGGATGGCGAGCAGGCCACTGATGTCGCGCGTGCCCTGCCAGCCGAATTCCTTCTCGAAGCCGCCTTGATAATGATGGCTGATCACGGCGGGATGAATCTCAGCCTGTCGGTTGCGATTGACCCAGAGGAAAGCGCTGCCCTTGGGGGCGCAGATCCATTTGTGCAGATTTCCAGCATAAAACGGGGCATCCTGCCGGGTTACATCGAGAGAGAGCATCCCCGGGGCGTGCGCTCCATCGATCACAATGTCGATGCCGCGGCTTCGGCACTGGGTGGAAATCAACTGCACCGGGAAAACCAAAGCTGTGGGCGATGTGACATGATCGATGACCAAAAGCCGAGTTTTGTCGCTCAGCGAATTGATGACCGCATCCGCGATCTCGCTTGAAGTGTGCAGCGGAAGAGGAATGGAAATTTCGCGGTAGGTTGCGCCGCTTCTGGCCGCAACATAGGACATGGCTTTGCGGACGGCATTGTAGACATGGTTGGTTGTGAGCAGTTCATCGCCGGGTTTGAACTTCAGCGATTGGAGAACGGCATTAATGCCTTCGGTGGCGTTGGTGACGAAGCCGAAGTCTTCATAACCCATGCCCAAGCGCGGGCCGAGCTGCATTCTCTGAAACGCTAGAAGCGCCTCACAGCGGCGGCCAAGGAATTCGATGGGTTGGGCTTCGATGTTGGCGCGCCATTTTTGCTGCTCGTTGAGGACGGGGATGGGGCATGCACCGAAGGAGCCGTGGTTGAGGAAGGCGACGTCTTCCTTGAGGAGCCAGTGCTGGCGAAGGCTCTCGGCGAGGGGTTTGGGAGGGTCGATGGGGGGTGGATCTGGCACGTCCAAGAACCTAGCGGGGGCGGGTCCGAGAATCCACTTTAGGGCGGTAGGGTTCCCAACCGCCATCCATCGCGGTTGGGAGCCCTGTCAGCATCGTGGGCAGACTTTTTATTGGCAGAATCTAAAGACGGCTTGCTTTCTGCACGATAACAATGTGGGAGGTTTTTATGGACAATACGATGCCGACGACGTGGTGGAAAATGATGCTGGGGGGATCGGCCCTGGCGGTCTTCAACGTGTTCGCGTACATGCACCTGGATACGGCCAGCGGGCCGGTGGCGGTGTGGGGTCCGGTCAAGGCGTTTTATGGCGCGTTTGGTCCGGATCGGGTGATGACGGGGCTGAGCGCGCTGGCGGTGCTGTTCATGCTGGCCGCGCTGCTGGAGAAGGTCCGGACGCGCGAGGGGGACGACTTTCATCGTCCTGATCCGCGGATCGAGCCGCGCGAGCACAAGCCGCTGCACTGGGTGGAAACCGATCGGGACTGAGATTTAAAGGTGCATTGTCCCCCCCTTTGGGGGCTAGTCATCCCTGGGCCGCTTTTCAGTTGCGGGGGGGGCTATCTCGGGGGCCTGTTCGTACCTCAATCGTGAGGGACATGCTTCGTAGCTCGGTCTATCTCGGCGTTGGCGGTGGCGATCAGGGGGGGGCAGCGCGGGTCGGAGGTGAAATCCTCATAGTCGGCACTGAGTTTCATCAAATAGGCGTTGCTGAGTCGGCGCAGCTCGTGGGAGAGCTCGGGGCCGCCTTTTTCGTATCTCTCTGGCGTACCTGGAGCGGCCGTACCTTCACGGTTCGTATTTTGGATGTGCTTGCGGATCATCTCACCTTCGCCGGGAACCCGGTGCGATGCGCCGGCGGCGGTGGCCCAGATTTTGGCGATGTGGCGGAGGGCGGAGAGGTCGCGCAGGTCATCTGATTCCAATTCGTCGGTCCAGGGCTCTCTTAGAGTCACCCAATAGCTTTCATTATTCGTACCTGCACCGTTCGTACCTGCACCGTTCGTACCTGCACCGTTCGTACCTGCACCGTTCGTACCTGCACCGTTCGTACCTACACCGCCCATCTGGAACCAGCCGTTGAGGAAGGGCGGGGGAGGGCTGAGCAGTAACGTGCCCTCCGCGCCGCGCGGGCCGGGGGGGCGGGGATCGCGGGGGATGATGCCGGAGCGCTCGGCGGCGGTGGGGATCTGCTGCTTGATGTAGAGAATGGCATCGTGATCGACGCCGAAAAGGGGTTTGTTGAGGAGAACGAAATATTTTTTGAGGCCCTGGCTGCCAGCGCTGCCCAGGCGGGTGCGCTGGGCGAGGTCTTTCATGTGGAGGTGGATGTCGGCGGCGGTGTGGTAGTTGAAGATACGAATCATGTCGGGTGAGCGGGCGATGGCCTGGGCGATGCCGGCGGAGATGGCATCCGCCCCCGCGCCTGGCTTGTCCATGGCGGGGCGAAACACATCTTTGGGCTTCCGGATGGGAGCGAAGGGGCGGAGCTTGGCGCCCCCGCCAAAAGTGCTCTCGGTGTATTCATTGAGTTCCCGGGCGTAGTTCTTTTTGGCGAGGCGGATTCTCATGTGGATGATGGTGGGATCGTCGATGAGGAGCTCGGTGGCGGTGTGGGTGGAGTTGGCGGCCTTCTGGTAGTTCTCCAGGATGGTGCTGATGAGTTGATCGAGCTGGTCATCGTCGAGGTTGATCTTCTGTGCTTCGGCGGCGAGGCGGAGGGTGATGATTCCCTGGAGCAGCTCGAACTGGAAGGGGAGGCGGTGGCTGTCATCGAAGTCGACCATGCCGAAGGCGAGGCTGCCGAAATTCCGGCCGGTCAGGTAGGTGCCGACGTTGCCCAGGTGCTGGTCGCCCTCCTGGGTGATGTAGGCCGGTTTGTCGGCGAGCCAATCCTGGGTGTTGGATTTGCACCAGAGGAAGAAGAGGTCTTTGGCGCCGCGCCAGAAGGCGTAACGGTCGGCGGAGAGGGCGCGGACCTTGGCGGGGAAGGCGAGGGGGTCGTTGGGGTCGAGGTA
This sequence comes from Tepidisphaeraceae bacterium, assembly GCA_041482675.1. Taxonomy (GTDB): domain Bacteria; phylum Planctomycetota; class Phycisphaerae; order Tepidisphaerales; family Tepidisphaeraceae; genus JBGPEF01. The sequence goes on from JBGPEF010000200.1 coordinate 8,061, forward strand.
GGGGCCGTAGGCGGATTTGAGCAAGTCGAAGGGGCGGGGGGAAGGAGGGGGATCGGCGGCGCGGAGGGGGAGGGGGGAGAGGAGGAGGATTGCCAGGATGATGAGGAAGCGGGGCATCATGGGATTAGACATCGGATTATACAGGGGAAGATGAAGCGGGGGCGGCGCAGGGAAATGAGATTTTATCAGGTGGGTTTGAGGGTGAAGGAGCCGAGGGTGCGGGGGTGGTTGAAGTGGCCGACGGTAGGGAACCCTATTGGCTGTGCTGGCGGGCAGCGCTGATTAGATTCAGATTGAAGGCGGGGGGTTGGCGGGCGGAGGTGGAGAGGGAGTTGGCGGGGAGGCCTTCGTTGAGGGTGATGCCGTAGCGTTTGGCTTCGAAAGCGGGGGCGGAGCGGGCGCGATTGATGAGCTCGAGCATGAATTGTTCTTCGGGGGTGGGGGTGGCGGTGGAGAGGAGGGTGCGGGATTCGAGGGGTTCGATGTCCGGCACAGCCGGACCTACGAGGGGTGAGGGGATGGTGGAAGAAGAAGAAACGACGGTCGGGCGGGCGGGCAGAAATGCCCGGCGGAGGAGTGAAAGCATGATGTAATTCCTTTATTGCCCCTAAGCCTCTGCCTGCCGGCTCGCTTCACCCCGCGTGAGCGTACAGACTGCCGACTTGCACAGCGCACCCTAACCGATGAAACGGCGATGACAACCGGACGCGGCCGATGTCCGGTTGCAATAGAAATGTCACGGTTTCTGTTGCAATAGAACTGTCCTCTTTCCGGGTATTCCCGCGTGTAAGTCTCGCGCAGGCGCAGCCGGAGCGAGACTTACACGCGG
>JBGPEF010000201.1:0-8859 GCA_041482675.1 Tepidisphaeraceae bacterium
ACGAATGACGAATGACGAAAGAATGTCGAATGACGAATGACGAAGGCCCCCTCACCCTGGCCCTCTCCCCCGAGTACGGGGGCGAGGGGAGAAGAGGGGAGTACGGGGGCGAGGGGAGAAGTCGGACGGTGTGCTGAAGCACACCCTACGGAAGAGCGAGATGTACGATATAAAACAGTTCAAACCGACTCTATACACCCTCGTCCTCCTGGGGCTAGTGGGGTTTTCGATGGCGGCGGAGTCGATGCCGCTGCTGCTGTTTTCGGTGGCGGCGATTGCGCTCAATGCGTGGCTGGTGATGAGCGGGCGGTTTTCGCCGCTGCCGCGGTGGCTGGCGAATATCGCGACGATCCTGGCGCTGCTCTATGTCGTGCAGCAGATCATGACGGCACACGGGCCGCCGCTGATGTTCATTGGGCAGTTCCTGGTGCTGCTACAGATCATCAAGCTCTTCGAGCAGCGGGCCAATCGGGATTATGCGCAGCTGCTGGTGCTGTCGCTGTTGCTGATGGTGGCGGCGTGCATCAACACGGCGAGCCTGATGTTTGGGATTCTGTTCATCCTTTACCTGGTGGTGTCGCTGTATTGCTGCCTGATTTTCCATTTGAAGGTGGAGGCGGACAAGGCCAAGGCGGCGTTTGCGATTCCGGAGGAGAAGATCAGCCCGGCCACGCTGAGGCAGGACCAGCGATACCTGGCCAGCTCGATGCGGCGGCTGACGTTTCTGGTATCAACGGTTTCGGTGGCGATGGCGGTGGTGGTGTTTTTGTTTTTCCCGCGCGGGGCGGGGCAGGGGGTGCTGGGGCAGCTTCAATTCCGGCCGGCCAGCGCGCTGACGGGATTCAGCGATCGGGTTTCGTTCGATCAGATCAACCAGATCAAGCAGAACGAGGAGGTGGTTGCGCACCTGACGGCGTGGCGCAACGATCAGCCGGTGGAGGGGACGCAGACGCTGCTGTTGCGGGGTTACACGCTGGATGTTTACGGGACCGAGCCGCTGCGATCGAAGCCGCAATGGACCCGGTCGCGGCCGCGGACGCCTTCGGGGGAGCGGGAGATCGGGGATGATTCGGCCGAGGGGCGGGCATCTTTCAGCACGACACTCGATCCAGCGCCGGTGGTATGGCGGCAGAAGGTCCTGCTCAAGCCGTCGGGGTCGCGGTATCTGTTTGCGCTGCCGGGGCTGTTGAACCTCAAGTCAGCGCGGCCGGTGACGGTGAGATATTACCGAGACGATGGATCGATCCAGACTGATCCGGTGATTCTGCCGCTGGAATATGAGGCGGTGTCGAACAACACGCCGACGCGGCCGGATTCGCTGTCGCTGCTGTCGCGGCAGGTGACGATTGGCCGGCCGGAATCGGATCCGGAGGTGCTGGAGCAGATCCGGCAATACACGCTCCAGCCGCAGGTGACGGAGGGGCTGGCATCGGAGCATATTTTTCCGATCGAAGCGGACAATGAGGAGATCGCGCGGCGGATCGAGCATCATCTGCGGACGAATTTTCAATATACGCTGGACCTGACGGATTCGCGGCGGCTCTTCAAGGACAGCGATCCCGTGGTGGCGTTTTTGACGAAGGTGAAGAAGGGGCACTGCGAATATTTCGCCAGCGCGATGACGCTGATGTGCCAGAGTCTGAATATTCCAGCACGGATCGTGGTGGGGTTCAAGTGCGATGAGTACAACACGATTTCCGGGCAATATATCGTGCGCCAGTCGCACGCGCACACCTGGGTGGAGGTGCTGACAGCGCGGGGGTGGGTGACGTTTGATCCGACCAGCGGCCGCGAGGCGAACACCAAGCGGACGACGGGGATGATGCAGTCGATCAAGCATTTCGTGGATTTTCTGGAGTACAAATGGGCCGAGAAGGTGGTGGCGTATGAGAATCGCGATCGCCAGCAGCTCATCCGGCAGCTGGACAATGCGATGACCAATGCGACGTATGATGCGAGCAACTGGCTGTTGAAATTGCGGAAGGGATCGGACTGGCTGACGGGGCTGACGGGGGAGAGCTCGTTCTGGAACACGTCGTTTCGGATCCTGGTGGCGGTGATCATCCTGATGATCATCGTCATCGTCAGCCTGATCGTCATGTACGTGATTCAGCAGCGTCGGCTGCGGCGGCGGGCAGCGCGGATCGGGCTGGATGGGCTGCCTGTGGATCAGCAGATCCGGCTGGCGCGGCAGTTGGCGTTTTATGATCAGCTCACGCAGGCGCTGCACCGGCACAACATTTTCCGGCCGCTGCACCTGACGCCGCTGGAATTCTCGGAGTCGCTGGTTTTTCTGCCGGGGCAGGTTTTTGATGCGATCCGGAGGCTGACGAATTTGTTCTATCGGGTGAGGTTTGGGAACGCGACACTTCCGCCGGAAAGGCAGCGGCGGCTGGAGAACCTGGTGCAGCGGTTGACGGAAGAATTGGATGCGAGCGGGGCTTAAGAGTTTGCGGGCGGATGCGTGGATATGAAGGCGATTATTCTTTCCATTGGCGATGAGTTGGTGCTGGGGCAGACGGTGGATACCAATTCGGCGTGGCTGAGCCAGCAGTTGGCGGCCATTGGTGTCTCGGTTCTCTCGCATACGACGGTGGCCGACGATCAGGCCGCGATCGAGCGCGCCATTCGCGCGGCCGCGCCGCAATGCGATGTTTTGATCATCTCCGGCGGCATCGGCCCGACGCCGGATGATCTGACCAGGCAGGCGCTGGCGGGGGTCTTGGGACAGCCGCTGGAGCTGAACGAGCATTGGCTGCATTTTCTTCAGGATTTTTTCAAGAAGCGGAATCGGGAGATGCCTGAGATGAACAAGATCCAGGCGATGATTCCGCGCGGGGCGAAAATCATCCTGAATTCGTGTGGGACGGCGGCGGGGATTCAGGCGGAACTCATCTATCCAGACTATATCTTACGCGAGTCCTCGAGTCCGCGGGCCAGCGATGAGGATATGGAGCGTATGTGTGGGTCGGCAGAAGTGTCCCTGCGAAAGGCGGCGGAGGCACGACGCGAACGGTTTCTTCGTGAAAAACCAAGACACCGTATGGACATTTTTGTTATTCCAGGTGTTCCTTCGGAGATGAAGGCGATGTTCACGCGGGACATCCTGCCGAGTCTTCAGAAGGAAAGCGGTGGGGGGGTGATTCTGTCGAGAACACTTCACACCTTCGGCCTGGGCGAGTCGGCGATTGCGGAAATGCTTGGGGCGTTAATGGATCGGAAGAGAAATCCGACGGTGGGGACGACCGTGGCGAACGGAATTGTGTCGGTGCGGATTAATTCGAAGTTCGAGTCGAAAGAGGAGGCGGCGAAACAGTTGTCGGACACGGAGAGTGCCTGCCGTGCGGCCCTTGGTGATCTGATTTTTGGGGCGGATGAACAGACGCTTGCGCAGGTGGTGGGGGAGTTGCTTAAGGCGCAGAAGAAGACGGTGACGACGGCCGAATCCTGTACGGGAGGATTGCTGGCGAAGTATTTGACGGATGTGCCGGGGTCGAGTGGGTATTTCAAACAAGGCTTCATCACCTACTCCAACGACGCCAAGCAATCGCTCCTGCATGTTCCTGCCGAACTGCTCCAGGAGCACGGCGCCGTCTCTGAACCCGTCGTCAAAGCCATGGCTACTTCCGCCCGCCGCATTGCCAAAGCGGACTGGGCCCTGGCCATCTCCGGCATCGCCGGCCCGGACGGCGGCACTCCAACCAAACCCGTCGGCACTGTCTGCATTTCCCTCACCTATGACCTCCCCGCCATCCCCGAGGAATCGCGTTTCTCCAGATCCGAGCATCACACCCGCACCTTCCTCCTCCCTGGCGATCGGGAGATGATTCGGGATCGGTCGGCGAAGATGGCGATGACAATGCTGCGGTTTCATTTGTTGGGGAAGCAGCTTCCATTTTAGAGGGTTGGTGGCATTACATTACCTCTGCCAAACCGGCAGGCACACTTGGGGCGGGGGCAGGCTTTGGCAGATTGTCGTGGCGATCTTCGATCTTCGATCCTCGATCATCATCTCTGTAAGTCATTGACAATACTTGAGTAACAGCCGACGTAAATGCGACCATCCCCAAGGCATGGTCCTCGCTATTGCTCCTCTGGTAAGGGCCGCGGGGCCGGACTATCGATATGGTTCAGACGAACGATATCGCACGGTTTACCGTGCTGCTGCCAACAGAGCAGGAAGGGTGGCATGAGACCCTCAGCAGGCTTTTGGAGCCTCAGGGAGTACACACCCTCGTCGCCCGGTCCGGCCGCGAGGCGCTGGGCCTCATCGAGTCAACACCGCTGCACGCGGTGGTGCTCGATACCCATATGCCGCAGTTGGGCGGCCTTCAGGTGATCAAGCTGATGCGCGAACAGCTTCGCAAAAATCCGCCGGCGATTTTGCTGACCAATCACCTGACCAATCATCTGCTGCACGAGGCGCTGGGAATGCACGTGTTCAGCGTCCTGTCGAAGCCGGTGGAATTTAATCTGCTGCTGGATGCCCTGGCGCGGCTGATCCGGCGGTTTCATGAGAACCGCTGGCCGTCTGAAAGTTGATCTGACAAATTACTGGCTACTTTTTCTTTAAGGAGTGAGTGTCATGCCCAAGCTACGTCCTCTCGGGGATAAGATTCTGGTGAAGCGTCTCGAGGCCGAATCCAAGACCAAATCCGGCATCGTGCTTCCCGACACGGCCAAGGAAAAGCCCAAGCGCGGCAAGGTGCTGTCGGTGGGCGACGGCCGCCGCCTGGAAACCGGCGAGCGCGCCCCCTTCTCGGTGAAGAAGGGCGACGAAGTCATCTTCACCAGCTATGCGGGAACGGAAATCAAGCTGGATGGGGAAGAGCTGATCATTATGAGTGAGGATGATGTGCTGGCCGTCGTTGAATGACGACGGCCAGTGCGTTGACACAGAACAATCGAACTAATCGGAGACACAATCATGGCCGCAAAACGTATTGCATTTGACCAGGAAGCGCGTGACGCGATTCGGCGCGGGGTTTCGAAATTGGCCCGGGCGGTGAAGGTTACGCTGGGGCCGTCGGGGCGGAATGTGGTGCTGGAAAAATCGTTCGGCTCGCCGACGGTCACCAAGGATGGCGTGACGGTCGCCAAGGAGATCGAGCTGGAGGATTCCTATGAGAACATGGGGGCGCAGATGGTGAAGGAGGTCGCTTCCAAGACCTCCACCGTCGCGGGCGATGGGACCACCACGGCCACGGTTTATGCCGAGGCGATCTTCAGCGAAGGGCTGAAGAACGTCACGGCCGGGGCCAATGCGACGCAGATTCAGCGCGGGATCACGGTTGCCGTCGAGGCGCTGGTGGCCGAGCTTCAGAAGATGAGCAAGCAGGTGACCAGCTCGAAGGAAATCGCCCAGGTGGGCACGTCGAGCGCCAACCAGGATGAGCAGATCGGCAAGATGATCGCCGATGCGATGGACAAGGTTGGCAAGGATGGCGTGATCACGGTTGAGGAAGGCAAGAGCCTGGATACCAAGGTGGAACTGGTCGAGGGGATGCAGTTTGACAAGGGTTTCCTCTCGCCGCACTTCATCACCGATATCAGCACGATGGAGGCGGTGCTGGAGGATGCGTATATCCTGATTCATGAGAAGAAGATTTCGTCGGCCCGCGACCTGGTGCCGATCCTGTCGCGGGTGGCCGAGCAGGGCAAGCCGATGCTGATCGTGGCCGAGGAAGTGGAAGGGGAGGCGCTGGCGACCCTGGTGGTGAACAAGCTGCGCGGGACGTTGAAGGTTTGCGCGGTGAAGGCGCCGGGATTTGGCGATCGGCGCAAGGCGATGATGGAGGATATTGCCATCGTCACCGGCGGGACGGCCATTTTCGAAGAGCTGGGCATCAAGCTGGAGAACATCGAGTTGTCGCAGCTTGGCCGGGCCAAGAAGATCCACATCGACAAGGACAACACGACGATTATCGAAGGCGCCGGCGAGGTGAAGGCGATCAAGGGCCGCATCGAGCAGCTCAAGCATGAGATCGAGGCGACCACGTCTGATTATGACAAGGAGAAGTTGCAGGAGCGGCTGGCCAAGCTGGCCGGCGGCGTGGCGATTATCAAGGTGGGGGCGGCCACTGAGGTCGCGATGAAGGAAAAGAAGGCGCGGGTTGAGGATGCGCTGCACGCGTGCCGGGCCGCGGTTGAGGAAGGAATCCTGCCGGGCGGCGGCGTGGCGATCATTCGTGCGGCGAAGAAGGTTTTGGATGGCGTGCGCAGGAAGGTGGGGAATGAGGATCAGCAGCTGGGCGTGGACATCGTGAGGCGCGCGGTTGAGGCGCCGATCAAGCAGATCGCGGAGAACGCGGGAGTGGATGGGTCGGTGATCGCCCAGAAGGTGAAGGAAGGGGAGGGGAACATGGGGTATAACGCGCTGACCCATGAATATGGCGACATGATGAAGATGGGGGTGATTGTGCCGACGAAGGTGGAAAGAATCGCCTTGCAGAATGCGGCGTCGATTGCGTCGTTGTTGTTGACGACGGATGCGATTGTGTCGGAGATGAAGGAAGATAAGGCGCCTGCTGCGGCGGGGGCGGGGGCGAATGATATGTATTGATAGGGCTTGTCCTATAGGTGTGGCGTATCATTGTGTTTGAGTAACTTGGTGTGCCTAGCTGCGCGCCCAGGCGGTCCTTCTCGGAGGATGCGATGCCGGAGCGATTTACGTTTGACAGCAAAATACATGGCGAAGGGGGCTTCGGTCGTGTGATCAAAGGTCGTGACAACGCTCTTGAGCGCGATATTGCTGTCAAGATTCTAGACGAGGTGAATCGGCTTTCAGACGCCGAGAAGGAGCGATTTCGCCGCGAGGCACAGATTCTCGCACGACTGTCCCATCCCAATATTCCGGCCATTTACGATGTACAGTTTGAGAAGGAACACTTCTTAATAGTGTTTCAGTTCGTCGAGGGGCTCACTCTGAAGCAGATCATTGAAACTCAGGGTCCCGTTCAGCTCGCGGATGCGCGCCTCTGGTTTCATCAGATCGGATCGGCATTGGAGTACGCGCACGCGCTAGGAATAACACACCGCGATGTTAAGCCTGGAAACATAATAATAGCCCCAGACCGAGAAACGGCATATCTGGTTGACTTCGGGATCGCGATAACTGCTGATGAATCCAGAAAACTTACTCAAGGTGGGTTTGTCATTGGTACCGCCGGGTATATGTCGCCAGAACAAAGCGCGGGAGACGATGTGGATTGGCGATCGGATCTCTACTCGATGGCCGTTACCTTGTATGAGGCGCTTGCGGGGAAACAGATTCCAGTAGGCCAATACGACGAGCTATCTGCAGCCAATGAAAGCATCCCGCCGCAGATCGACGACCTTATCAGGGATTGCTTATCGCCAAAAGAGCAGCGCCAGTTAAGCGCTAAGCTCTTTGGCTCGCGACTTGCCGGCGCACTTAAACCCGTTAAACCGCTATCGGAGGTACTCGCGCACGGGCGTCTTTATGAGCTAGCGGCAGCCATCGAGGAAATTTCGGCCGAGGACTTCGCGAGGCTTCCCGAGGGGCAACGCTCCCTTGTTTTGACTAAGGTTGGTGACATCGTAAGTTCTGGCGACTCCGATCTCCGTCGTGCTTCAGAGCGATTCCTGAATCTTCTCTTAAGCCGAGCACTCTTCGTTGAACGGGAGGAGTATCGGGAAATTGTTATTCCCGCAATTCTTTGGGCGTTTGAGTTGGAGTTTGACGGGTACGTAGGCAGAGATCACCTTCGTCATGCTATCGAGCATGTTGCCTACGATGCCAGGGGAGACGCATACCAGGTCTTGAAAGAGGAATTTACGAAATTCCTGAACGGGATCGATTTTGAAACGAAGGAAGATTGGTATTTGCATTTTGTTCGGTCGGTGCTCCAGGCGCTGCTAGCGAATCCTGTTTGCACTTCAGGCGCCAAAGAGTTATCGAACTTACTTCGGCAGGTGAACAAGTTGCAGCGATCGCGAAGGGAACTCCATCCTGCTGGCTCAACTCATGAATGAAGCACGGAGCATGAAACCGGGACGCAGGACGCAGCTAGTTTTTGCACGAATTTACACGATGCAAAACGATCCAATTGTTGCGGAAGCCCGCAAAGCTGGACAAGCCTATGTCGATTCGTTTAAGGGCGATCTGAAAGCGGTCTTTGCAGACCTCCGTCGCCGCACAGAGGAAGCGTGCCGCGCAGGCTGGCGGGTAGTCTCGTTGCCTCTCAAGCGAACGAAGCCAAAGCATCGGGGAGGGGATAACCTTTAGCCATTTGAGGTGGAGATTCGCGAACAGGAACGAAGTTGAAACCACAGCAACGCGAGCAAGAATTCCTTGCGCAGCGCGTGCTTACCTGACATCATTGGAACCGTGTCAGGTAAATGATTGCTGCACCCAAGAAAGCAAAGGCCAAACCGGGTGCACTGCCCCTGAATTCGAGCGGTCCTACACGTATGACGCTTTGTCTTGTTGAGGGTAGGACCCCATGAAGGAACAGGCTGAGGCCAGCCACCATGAACCCGCTGCCCACGAAAAGACCAAAAACCGAATAAAGGAACCGAAATGTCTCAGGCATCGCGCATCTCCACGTTAAATATCGTGGGATGCAAGACAAAGAAAGTTTCTCAGCTCCTGCAGCACAACACAATTAGTTTACCTGCGAGAAAACGGGCTAATTTATTTTTTAAGTAGTTTAATAGCAGTTGGTTACGAACAATCCTCGAAGAATTTTCAGACCCCCCCTAGTGGTCTAACACAGTGTAACCTGCGGGTACAGTCGACGTAGTTTGATTCGCGCGTTGGCGGTTTGGAACTGCCAGTCGATCTTCTTGCTCCGGTTATTCCGATCCGCGTTCCAGATCGACACCCGTTCTCGCAGT
>JBGPEF010000202.1:0-8801 GCA_041482675.1 Tepidisphaeraceae bacterium
GGGCTGGACAAAATGTGCCGCTGCCGCTCGTGCTCCAGATCCCCGCCCAGAAACAGCGGCAAAACCTCGGCCGCATCCACGCTCTTCCCATACGACTTGGTGAAATCACTCGGCCCATAATAATTCACCACGCAACTCACCCGGCTCGACGCCCCAGAGTTTTCCTCTCCCTCGAATTCCTTCACTCCGTCAGTCACCGCCAAGAATTGCACCAGATGTCCTCCCGCCGAATCCCCAATCGCTCCAATCCGCTCCGGATCGACATGATATTTCTCCGCATTCAGCCGAACCCACCTCACCGCCGATTTCGCGTCGTGCACCGCCGCCGGAAACTGATATTTCGGCGATAACCGGTACTGAATCGTCACCGCCACATACCCGCGCCCCGCCATCTCCTTGCACAGCGGATCCCACCTCGTGCGATTCCCCGCCCGAAATCCTCCGCCATGAATGCACACAATCGCCGGCAACGGCGCACCCGCTCCCTTCGGCCGCGCCAGGTTGAGCTGAAGATGCTGCCCATCCGGATTCGCATACTCAATGTTCGGCTCAAACACGATCTCGCCGCAAACCGCCGGCGATGCCAGCAACAGCATGACGAGAAGATTGACCCTTGCGATCTGAAAACGCTGCATCGATTCCCTCATCTCTTTTCAGCTCAGTGTCTCAGGGCACCTTGCCCAGGATCCCTTCCATCTCCTGACGGTTGTACGCCCGAAGCGTCTGCGTCCGCACGTTCCCCTGCGTACCCAGCGAAATCAGGATAGCGGCTGCGGCCGAATCATCCGGCGCGTCGAAGATCAACACGCCGTCATACCCTCCGACCGTCCAGTAAATATCCTTGACGGTAATCCCGGCCTTCTTCGCCGCCTTGGTAAAATTGTCCGCGCGCTTGGTCGTCCCTTTGAACTCGCGAATCCCCTGTTCCGTGAAGTTCAGCAATGCAATGAACGTAGCCATGTGTTTCTCCTTCGGAATCAGATCCTAACCGTTTTCCGCTCACAGTGCTGCCCTGAGAGGAGGTAAGATACCTCCCCATGCGACGCAGATCATTTCTTAAAATCTCGGCGGGGATGGCGGGGTTGGCATGGGTCGGTGACCTGACATTTCTCTCCAAACTCCGCCCCGTCTCTGCCGCCGAAGCCAAGCTCCCTCCCAAACTGGTCCAGTTCCATCCCGAAATCGAGCCCCTCGTCAAACTTCTCGAAGACACCCCGCGCGAAAAAGTCCTCGAGCAAGTCGCCGACCGCATCCGCAAAGGAGTCAGCTACCAGCAAATCCTCGCCGCCCTGCTCCTCGCTGGCGTTCGCAACATTCAACCCCGCCCCGTCGGCTTCAAATTCCACGCCGTCCTCGTCGTCAATTCCGCCCACCTCGCCAGCCTCGCCTCTCCCGACGCCGACCGCTGGCTGCCCATTTTCTGGGCCATCGATGCCTTCAAAAATTCCCAGGCCGCCGATGTCCGCGAGGGTGACTGGGCCATGGGTCCGGTTGATGAATCTGCGATTCCCTCCAGCCACACCGCCCGCCACGCCTTCATCGAGGCCATGGACAACTGGGATGAGCCCGCCGCCGACGTCGCCATCGTCGGCCTGGCCCGCACCGCCCCCGCCCACGAAATTTTCGAAATTCTCTGCCGCTACGGCGTCCGCGACTTCCGCGAAATCGGCCACAAGCAAATCTATCTCGCCAACAGCTTCCGCACCCTCGAAGCCATCGGCTGGCAACACGCCGAGCCCGTCCTGCGCTCACTCGCCTACGCCATGCTCGACCGCGATGGCGCAAAAGAAAATCCATCCAAATCCGATTTTCCCGCCGACCGCCCCTACCGCCGCAATCTCGAGCTGGTGAAAAAAATCAACGACAACTGGCGCGACGGCAAGCCCGACGCCAACGCCACCCAACAAATGCTCACCTCCATTCGCGACGGCAGCGACAACGACTGCGCTGATATCACCATCGACCTCCTCAACCGCGGCGTCTCCCCGCAATCCATCCAGGATGCCATCTTCGACGGCGCAGGCGAACTCCTGATGCGCGCCCCCGGCATCCTCTCCCTCCACGCCACCACTTTCAGCAATGCCGTCCACTACGCCCTCCGCCGCTGCCGCGATGATCAAACCCGCAAGCTCATGCTCCTCCAAAACGCCTCCTTCCTCCCCCGCTTCCGCGGCAACAGCAAGGACAAAGGCCTCCACATCGACGCCCTCGAACCCGCCGCCCCCAAAGAATCCGGCCCCGCCGCCATCGAGGAAATCTTCGCCGACGTGACCAAAGACAAACTCTCCGCCGCCCGAAAAATGCTCGGCTATCTCAAGGATGGCGGCGACACCCGCCCTCTCGCCGACGCCGCCCGCCGCCTCATCTTCCTCAAAGGCCGCGACTCCCACGATTACAAATTCTCCTCCGCCGTCCTCGAGGATTATGCTTCTATGAATCCCCCCTGGCGCGACCGCTATCTGGCCGCCAGCGCCTTCTATTTAAAAGGCTCCAGCGATAAGGATAATGATCTGGTGAAACGAATTCGGGCTGCCGTGGCCGGATGAGGGCGAACGGAAGCGCTTCCAAATCCCATTCGTATTCGTGCCGCCTACCTGCGGTCTGCGTAGGGTTCGCTCTGCGAACCGGATTTTTTATCAGGAGCCGACTGTGCGACTGTCTGTCTACGCCGCCGCAATTGCGCTGTCACTGCCATTTCTCGTAAGCACTGGCTGCTCCCATCTATCCAATGGCAATTCCGCCAACAGCACTGAGCTCGAATTCAAAATCCAATCCCTCCAGCGCGAAGTCGATGAACTCCGCTCCGGCCAATCCGATCCCGACTCCACCCCATCGACTCGCCCCATCACCGCCAGCACTCAACCCTCCCCCGAATCCATCCTCGCCCGCATCCGCGATGAAGGCTTCAACCGCTCCCAGGTCATGGCCACCCTCAGCTACCTCACCGACGTCATCGGCCCGCGCCTCACCGGCTCTCCTCAACTCCAGCGCGCCAACGAATGGACCCGCGACAAACTCTTCTCCTGGGGCCTGGTCAACGCCAACGTCGAACCCTGGGGCTTTTTCGGCCGCGGCTGGTCCCTCAAACGTTTCTCCGCGCAAATCATCGAGCCCCAGGCCATCCCCCTGATCGGTTATCCCAAAGCCTGGTCCCCCGGCCTCAAATCTCCGCTCACCGCCGAGGTCATTCACATCGATCCCAAAACCCAACCTGACCTGGAAAAATTTAAAGGCAAACTCAAAGGCGCCATCATCCTCGCCGGCCCCATTCGCGAAATTCAAGTCCGATTTGATCCCCTCGCCACCCGCAACAATGACTCGACTCTCCTCCAGATGGCCAACTCCGACATCTCCACCGTCGGCCCCTCCGGCCAGGCCCGCGCCTCCACCGGCGCCGAGCGCCGCGCCCAATTCTCCGAAACCCCCATCGGCCGCGCCCTCGCCGCCCGCACCCGCCCCACCACCAGTTCCACCACCACCGCCAGCGCCCCCACGACTCAACCCACGCTCTCCCAGGCCAAGATCCTCTCCTTCCTCGTCAAGGAAGGCGCTGCCCTCGTTGTCACCCCCAGCACCCAGGGCGATGGTGGCACTTTCTTCGTCGCCAGCGCCAGCATCCCCGGCGTCGAGCGCCAACCATTCTCCCCCACCACTCAACCCGGCCCCCGTATCTGGGCCATGGACGCCCCGCCCGTCCCGCCCCAGGTCATCCTCGCCGCCGAGCATTACAACCGCCTCGTCCGCATGCTCCAGGCCGGCGAGAAACTCAAAATGGCCGTCGAGCTCGAAGTTCAGTTCCATGACAATAGGATGGGCTACAACACCATCGCCGAAATCCCCGGCTCCGATCTCAAGGACCAGGTCGTCATGCTCGGCGCTCACCTGGACTCCTGGCATTCCGGCACCGGCGCAACCGACAACGCCGCCGGCTGCGCCGCCGTCATGGAAGCCGTCCGCATCCTCAAAGCCCTCAACCTCCATCCTCGCCGCACCATCCGCATCGGCCTGTGGACCGGCGAAGAAGAGGGCCTCTTCGGCTCCAAGGCCTACGTCGCCGAGCATTTCGGCTCCTACCCCGAATCCACCACCCGCCCCGCCACCAATTCACCTCGAACCCGCCGCCCCACCACCCGCCCCTCCACCTCCCAACCCACCCGCAACCTCATCAAGCGCGCTGAGTACGAAAAACTCTCCGTCTACTTCAACCTCGACAACGGCACCGGCAAAATCCGCGGCATCCACCTCCAGGGCAACGAAGCCGCCCGCCCCATCTTCCGCCGCTGGCTCGCGCCCTTCGCCGACCTCGATGCCCTCACCATCACCCTCTCCAACACCGGCGGCACCGACCACATTCCCTTCGACGCCATCGGCCTCCCCGGCTTCCAGTTCATCCAGGACCCCATCGAATATTGGAGCCGCACCCACCACGCCAACATGGACGTCTTCGACCACGTCGTCGCCGACGACCTCAAACAGGCCTCCGTCATCCTCGCCTCCTTCGCCTACAACGCCGCCATGACCGACGAGCGCTTCCCCCGCAAACTCCGCCTCAACCCCCGCGAAGTCGAAGCCAAAACCGAGGCCCAAACTCAACCCGCAAGGTAGGTAGGCACTCTTGGTGGGTCGGGCACTCTTGGTGGGTCGGGCACTCTTGCCCGACATTAAAACGTGGCACGGGCATCTTGCCCGTGTACCCAAAAACGTACCACGGGCATCTTGCCCGTGATGGAGAGGATCGAATGATCGCACGAATCGCAGCCCTTACCGTGGCGTTGTTCGCCGGACTCGCTCACGCCCAGCGCTCCGACCAACCTCTCCCCTCCACCCGCCCCGCCACAACTCAATCCACCACCCAACCCGCCTTCGAAATCACCATCGAATGCGAAATTCCCGAGCTCCAGGAATGGGCCGACAGCCTCCGCCCCATCGTCGACAAATGGTATCCCATCATCGTCGAAACCCTCCCGAGCGAAAGCTACGCCGCACCCCGCAAGCTGACCATTACCATCAAGGAATCGAATCAGATCGCCTTCGCCAGCGGCACGCGAATCGTCTGCGGCGCAAAATGGTTCAGGGCCCACCCCAACGACCGCGGCGCTGTCGTCCACGAGTTGGTCCACGTGGTCCAGCAATACCGCAGCCGGCGCAACCCCGGCTGGCTCGTCGAAGGATTGGCCGACTACATCCGCTGGTTCAAGTACGAGCCCGTCAACAAACGTCCCCGCCCCCGCCCCGACCGCGCCAAATACACCGACAGTTACCAAACCACCGGCGCATTCCTCGAATGGCTCGCCGCCAACAAGGACCACGAAATCGTCGTCAAATTCAACGCCGCCATGCGCCAGGGCCGCTACAAACCCGAACTCTGGCAGGAATACACCGGCCAAACCGTCGATGAACTCTGGGCCGAATACATCGAGACTCTCCGTGCGAGATAATCTCTTCCTCCCGCTACCACAGGAGCCGACGTTTGAATATTGAATATCGAGACCAACTCATCGAGGTGGACTGGGCCGAGATGAAATCCCGCTGCGCCGAAGATAACTTCGACAACGGCCGCACCCCCGCGCAGCTCCAAAAATCCTTCGAAAACAGCCACGCCACCTGCATCGCCTACGCCGAAGGCCATATCATCGGCACCGCCCGCGTCCTCTCTGACGGCGTCTGCAACGCCTACCTCATCGACGTCTGGACCTATCACCCCCACCGCAACAACGGAATCGCCCGCACCATGATCCAATCACTCCTTACCAAACTCCCCGGCCAGCACGTCTACACCTTCACCGACGACGTCCCCGACTTCTACAAAATACTCGGCTTCACCGAGCGCCCCACGGGTCTGGAAAAAGTCGTCGGAAATTGGCTCGACAGCGGGAGCACATGAATCTTCAGGAGATTTTGCAGCGTCTGGACTATGAGCGGCGTAACCTGGCCATGCCGGGTACGACGCGGGAAATCCTCACGACCATTACCCGGACCACCGCGCCGTATCACGCCATAGGATGGTCTTCATTAACGGCCGACAATGCAGACTCCGTGATTCAGAATGAAATCGATCACCATCGAAGGCTGGGCGTGCCATTCGAATGGAAACTCTACTCCCACGACACCCCCGGCGACCTGTTGATGCAGCTTCAGCGGCACGGTTTCCAGATCGGTGAGCGGGAGGTGGTGCTGGGCTACGACCTGGCAAATCGCCCGGAGTGGATGAACGATGGCAACACAAAAAACGTCATTCGAATCGAGCGGCTCGATCAGATTCCCATCTATAAAAGTGTCATTGGGGAAGATTTCGATGAATTCCAAGAGGCCATCACCGCTGATCTGGCCGAAGCGATTCGCTCCGGTTCAACGCATCATCGAATCTACTTCGCCTACGACGGTTCCGAACCGGTGAGCACCGGCCGGCTCTACACTCACGCCGACAGCTGGTTTGCCGGCCTCTACGGCGGCGGAACCTTGCCCGCATTCCGCGGCCGCGGCCACTATCGCGCCCTCGTCGCCGCCCGCGCCCGGGATGCCATCGCCAGCGGCGCTAAATTCCTTCAAGTCGATGCCCTCCCCACCAGCCGGCCCATCCTCGAGCGCCTCGGCTTCCAGCATCTGGCCGACACCTGGCCCTGCGAGTGGCATCCTTGATTTGTTTAGTTGGAAACGGCCGCGGCAGGAGCGACTGAGTCCTTGCCGCATTCGGGACACCTCTGGGGTGTCGCCCGCATGTCGTAGCCGCATTTGGGACACTTGCCCACGGGGATTCGCAGCCGCCGGCGTCGCCAACTCCACAACCAGAAAGCGGGCAACACCAGACTCAATACCAGTGGAAACCAGATTGGCGCCATATACCGTCTAAGCACGACAACAGGGACCGCCGGCGTCCATCTGGGAATAGTAATACTCTCGATTCGGAAGCCGGCGAATTCATACCTCGCTGTTTTGCGGCCTGGAGCATTGAACGTAAGTGGGCCCACGTCCTGCGGCGCGGACGGTTGTGCCCGAAGCCGTCCGTTTTTGGCCATGTCTGCCTGCAAGCCCTGCCAATGAACGCCGGTGGATTCGCCCTGAATCTCAGTGATCCAATACATCAATGCACCACGGCTGTCGCCAACGGCGTGGTAAATCAGACGAGTCTGCTCCCCGCTGCCGGAAAACCTTTCAACGATGTAAAACAAATTGAGCCGATAGCTGCAAACCCAAAGCGCAGCCAACCCCATCGCTAGCAATAGCGATAGGGCTGAAATACCAGTAAACAGTCGATGGCGCACGCCCCGATTCTATCATCAAATCATTGGCGCAATGCGCTCCAGACACCCCATCATCGGCTTGAGATACTCCGCCCCAAAGAGGTGCACGTGGTTGATCAGCTCATAAAGTTGATATACATGCTTCCGCACGCGCTGATATCCATCCCCCAGCTTGAAGGTCTGCTGATAGCTTTTCAAAAACGCCCCGTTCACCGTGTGGAACAATTCCATGTACGCAATCTCGGCCTCCCCATGCGCATATTTGCAATTCGGATCGAGCAGCGCGCTGATCTTCCATTTCCCCGTCGCATCCGGCATCGCCATAACATTCGCCGCCCAAATATCCCAATGCACCAGCCGCGGACAATCGTCGTGGGCAATCCACTTCTCCAATTTCTCGTGCAACTTCGCAATCTGTTTCTTGGATCCCTTCGGCAACACCCCCGACTTCTCCACCTCATGCCAGATCGGCTCGTAAACATACCGGTAGAACTTCGCCCAATCCGCAAACTTCGGCTCCCCCTCCTTCTCCCGCCCATATTCCTCGCTGGTCCTCCCATGCAGAGTCAGGACCAGCTCCGCCAGATGCCTCTGCAAATCATCAAACTCATCAGGATTGCAATGCTGCCGCGCCGAATTCAAATCCACCCCATCCACGAATTCCATCAGCAAATAACTATGCGGATTCTCCAGATCGGCCAGGTGCGATGCATAAATCTCCGGCACCGGGATCCCCAGCGACCGCAACAGCGCAAGCTGCTGCGCCTCCCGCAAAAATTCCCGGTTCACTCGATGAGGCGCAATCTTCAACACCGCCCGCGGCCCATCCCCCGTCATCAGCGCGAGAGTAGTGTTGATACACCCACCCTCCAGAGGTTTGACCTCCGTCAGCTCCGCCGCTTCACCCGCCCAATCGTGCACAATGCGGCGGAGCACCTGCCAGGAAATGTCGTTCTCCTGGATTGACATCCAATGCTCAAGTGTATCATCCCATCCGCTCCCCCGATTTGCAATTTCTTTCCCGTGCCACTGCCGGCTTGTCCGGTAGGGTGTGCTGTAGGGTGTGCTTCAGCACACCGTCCTCTCCCGACACGTCCCTTAATGCCCTACAATCCGATTATGCGTAGGATCCGATACTCTTTGCTCGTCTGCCTGTTCGTCGTATTAAGTGGTTGCCATAGCCAACCAGCCCCTCCACCCCAACTCCAACCCGCCTCCACCGAGTTCATCCGCCGTTCCATCGAGTATCTCGCCAGTGATGAAATGGAAGGCCGCGGCCCCGGCACCGCCGGCCTCAGTGCCGCCTCCAACTACATCGCCGCCTATTTCAAAGCTCTCGGCCTGGCGCCTCCCCCCGGCCAAACCTCCTACTTCCAGCCCTTCCACTACATCACCGTCAACGGCGTCGATCCCAAAACCAACCTCAAAACCGCCGACAAATCCTGGAAACCCACCGACGACTTCAATCCCCTGGCCATCTCCGCCGAAAAAGACTTCTCCGGCCCCATCGTCTTCGTCGGCTACGGCATCACCGCCGACAAGGACAAGGATGGCAAACCC
>JBGPEF010000203.1:0-8777 GCA_041482675.1 Tepidisphaeraceae bacterium
CGCCAGCGTGCCCGCGCCGGACTTGGTCAGGCCCGTACTGCCATCGATAACGCCGCCATAGGTCGTCGTGGTGCCACTGGCCACATCGAAAGTCCCACCACCCGTCCCCAGCAGAATCCCGCGATTTGAATCGAGCGTCAGAGTCGCGGTCGTGCGCAGAGTGCCATTATTTATGGCCAGATTCCCCGCCGTCGGTCCAACTGGCGAAGCGCCCAGGTTCGCATCCGCGCTGATGCTCACTACGCCGCCGTTGATGGTCACGCCGCCGCCGAAGGTGTTCGTGCCGCTCAGAATCAACGTTCCGCTCGAACTCTTGATGAGGCTTGCCGTCGCGCCCGCAAGATTGGCCGAGATATTGCCGTCGCCGATCTGGTAGGACGAAGCCGTCAGCGTGCCGCTGCCCGTGATGCTGCCGCCCGCGGCGGTGCCCACTATGTTCGCAGTCGCCGAATTGGCCCCAATGTCAAACGTTCCAAAGAAGACGTTCAGGTCACCGGCGGCATTGATGTTCCCGCCCGCGCCCAGCACCAGCGTGCCATCAAAAACGTTCGTATTGCCGGTATAGGTATTGGCGCCGCTGATCGTCAGAGTGCCCGCGCCGCTCTTGGTCAGGCCGCCGCTGCCGGCAATGATCGCGCTGATGGTCGCCGAGTCGGCGGCGCTGGTCACGGCAAAGCCGCTTGCCGTCAACGTGTTGGCGGCATTTCCGCCATTATCAATCACATAACCCGTCGCATTGAAAGTCAGCGCATTGGCGAAGATGCCGGTGCCCAGGCTCACCGTTCCCGCGGCGCCGCCAAAGATCGCGGTGTCCAGGTTCGGATCGGTGTTCGGCCAGGCGATGTACGTCGCGCCGTTGTCATTGGTCCACCGCAGCAGAGTGGCATCCCACACACCAGTCCCACCCGCCGGCGCCACTCCCGCCGTCCCCGTGTTGTCCCACGTGTAGTCAACCGCGTTCGCCGCTCTCAATGCAAAAACACCCGCGACCGCCGCCGCCAAGACTCCGAACCTCCGCCTACGGGAAATTCGCTTCGTTGACCCGACCTGCGCGCTAATGCCGCTCCGCATAGCAGTCTCCTTCTCGGAAGAGAACAAAAGCCCAGACACGCACCCGAAGCATCCCATGGCGAGATCACAAGATCTGCCGGGGGAATCGACGAGCGCACCCCAAGGCGTTTCTGTTTCTAAGTTTTCAGAACTACGGTCCGCCTACTTTTGAAGAGTCTGATGCCCGATGCGCTCGCCCACGTTGCCCTCGCGCAAACAAACATCATCACAGTTTCTCAAACTGCGATTGATCCATATTACTTCACTGTATTCAATAATGCAAGAATTCGCCCGCTCGGCACTTCGGCAATTCAGCAAAACTTGACCGACTATAACGTCGCGCAGGTTCCTCACCTTTTTATAATAATTCGGTAATTACCGACCCCGATGGCAGCACCGGATGCGGCCTCCCGGAATGATCCTCATATTGCGCTGTCACATCGATCCCCAGATGCTGGTACATCGTCGCCAGCACATCCTGCGGCGTCTTCGGATTATCCTTAGGCTCGCCGCCCTTATCATCCGACGACCCCACGACCCGTCCCCCCTTGATTCCACCCCCCGCCATCGCCGCACTGAACACATTCGGCCAATGATCCCGCCCCGCCTGTTGATTCACCTTCGGCGTCCGCCCAAATTCCCCCCACGCCACCACCATCGTCGTCTCCAGCAAGCCCCGTTGATCCAAGTCCTCAATCAACGCGGAGTAACAGTGATCCCATCTCGTCAAAAACCCATCCTTTAATGACTCAAAACCCTTCACATGCGTATCCCACCACCGCAAATCCACTGTCACCAGCCGAACCCCCGCCTCAACCAATCGCCTCGCCAGCAATACTCGCTGGCTCCAGGCCGGACACCCGCATCGATCCGGCGTGGGCGCTTTAAACTCCGGAAAGAAACCGTACCTCTCGCGCACCGCCCTCGGCTCGGCCTCCAAGTCAAATGCCTGGCGGGCCCGATCACTGGTAATTAATTCCCAGGCCATCTGCCGATATCGGTCCGTCGCCTCAAGCTGTCCATTGCGATCCGCATCCCGTCGCAGGCGGTCTATCCCTTCTAATAAGGCCTTGCGATCGTCCAGCCGGTCCACCGAAATGCCCTCCAGGGGCGAAATATTCGGCACTACAAATTTTTTTCCATTGGCCGGATCTGCCAGCGTCTCAAACGGCCTGAACTTTTGCCCCAGGTACGCCGCATCCGTCCCCGGCACGCTTCTGGGAATCATGACATAAGGCGGCAGGCCGCCATCCAAATGCCCCAGTTGCTTGGACACAATCGATCCGCAGCTCGGAAAAACATTCTCGTCCGGCGTCTGCTGCGAGGCTGGATAGCCTGTGAAGCAAATCTGGTCCCCCGTCGAGTGGCCCGAATCCTCGTGGTGCAAGCTGCGGATGATCGACCACTTGTCCATGATCCTGGCCGACAGTGGCAGGAACTCATTGATGATGATCCCCGGCACTTTCGTCTTGATGTGCCCAAACTCCCCGCGATATTCCTCAGGCGCATCAGGCTTTGGATCCCACGTCTCATGCTGCGCCGGCCCGCCGCGCATCCACAGGATGATGACCGAATTCACGCGCTTTGGACTCCCCCCGCTGGCCGCCAGCGCTGCCTCGCTCCGCAAAAGCTGCGAGAGCGTCAATCCCGCCACGCTCAGCACGCCGGCCTTGAGCAATCCCCGCCGGCTCATCAAGTCGGCGCGCAATGCCCGATGAAACCCATCGCACCCAATTCGCTCTCGTCGGCTGGTATCCATCCTGCCCTTCTAAACCAGCCACATCCTATCTTGTTGAGAACTCATTTCCCTGGCCTAACCTCCATTTCCATTGCATGAATCGCCCTTGCAGCAATTTTTTGCTTGAACCAAACAGACGATCTGGTCAATATGACAAAGCGGTCATCATTTCCACCGCGTCTGTACAGGGCACACCAGTCGTGTCATAGCGCAGCGCCCGCATGACACGGAGAGAGCAGGAGCGGGAGTAACCCCGCCCGAGGCGCATGGGGAATGGAGGCCAGGAATGGGTCGCTTCGCTTTCGGGGGACGCTCTAGTTCTGTCAAAAAACGCCCGGAACCCCGCATGTACATGCGGGGCTTGCGAGATCGTTATCACTGCGAGACGGAACCCCGCATGCGCATGCGGGGCTTTGCCGACCGCTATGCCTGCGAGCCCCTCGAGCGCCGAACTCTCCTCACCGCCATTCCCGCCTCCGTCGAAACCGCCACGCTCGATGTCCTGGCCGCCATTCGCGATGACGTCCGCTCCGCCATCGCCGGCCACGTCATCCTGCAAACTCAACTCCCCGTCATCGGCGCATCCATCGCCGACGACCTCGATCTTCAAACCATTCTCAGCACCGGCCTCTACGACCCCATCAACACTTATTTCGGCGGCGCTCCCACCGACACCGGCCTCCAGGCCGCCCTCGAAGCCATTTCCGTCACCAGTGGCGGCATCACCGTCAACGTCAACAGCGCCGCCGTCACCATCGACAACTCCGACATCAGCCATCCGCTCCTGCTGATCAATTTCACCCTCATCGGCACTCAGGAAACCGAAGAAACCGCCTCCTATCCCGCGGGCACCATCACCAT
Source organism: Tepidisphaeraceae bacterium (assembly GCA_041482675.1). Lineage (GTDB taxonomy): Bacteria > Planctomycetota > Phycisphaerae > Tepidisphaerales > Tepidisphaeraceae > JBGPEF01. The sequence continues at coordinate 3,650 of JBGPEF010000203.1, forward strand.
CGACGATTCGACCGTCACCGTCCTCCACACCCTCAATCTTCCGGTCAATATCCAAATCCCCTTCACCAGCGGCGTCATCGCTGACGAAGACGTTTTCACCAATCTTCAAGCCGCGCAAGTTACTTCGAGCGTCACCGCCTACACCGGCGCTACCGGCAACATCGGCCTGCTCGACATCACCATCAGCCCCGCGAATTTCTCCCTCAGCGTCGATCTCGACATCCAGTTCAACGACACCGACGGCGCTGGCAATCTCACTCTCACCCAGCTTCAGGCCGGCAACATTGCCGATGACATGACCATCACCCCGGTGGCCAGCAGCATGTCGCTCAATCTGGGCGTCGCTGCCTCCCTCTGCGGTGAAATGCTCGGAGCATCTCCGCAGCTTTCCCTCAGCACCACCAACGTCTTTTCCGGCTCCGCCCTCGCCTGGGTCCTCAATTCCGATCTCTCCCCCGTTTCCATCTTCCAGAACATGTCGGTCGCTGATGTTCAAGGCCTCTTCAATCAAATCGCGACCACCCTCAACGGCCTGGCCGACACGCTCAATCTCGACAATGTTCCCTGGGCCAGCGAAGCCATCTCCGACATCATCGACCTCGGCTCGACCCTCACCCAATACACCTCCCAGCTTCAGGACCTCAGCGGCTACACCTTCGACAGCTTCCAGGAACTGGTTGCGCAACTTGCCGCCTACATCAGCGTCCCCGTCGTTGATCTCAATCTCCGCTGCGATGACGCCAGCAACTCGGTCCTCATCGATCTCGAGCTGCAAAAATCATTCTCCCAGCCGATTCTCCTGGACATGAGTGAGGATGCCGGCCCGCTCTCTATCAAGGCCGGCGTTCAGGCCGATTTCACCGCCGATGTGACCATCAACGCCACCATCGGCTTCGATCTCGATCCATTGGGAGGCGGCGAATCCCTCTCCGACCGCCTCTTCATCACCGAAGGCAGCAGCATCGTCGTCGATGCCGACATTGATGTGCCGGACATGGATGTTGGCGTCGCCATCGGCCCGGTGGGCGTCTGCATCACCGATGGCTCCGTCCATTTCTCCATCGGCACCAGCATCAGCATGGTCGATCCCGGCACCAACGCCGCAGACTCCCGCGTTGATCTTGGCGAAATGATCGACAACCCCATCGGCGATTATGTCACCATCGACTCCCCCACCGTCACCGTCACCGGCGAGCTTCCCCTCGATGGCTGCACCAGTGCCATGAACACGCTGCTGGGCATTGACACCACCAGCAGCGCCACCCGCCCCGCCCTCAACCTCAGCCTCGGCACCGCCAACGACATCACGACCTTCACCGTCACCCCCGACGCCGAATTCAACGCCCTCATCGACGGCCTCACCGATTTTTCCGACGTTTCCATCTGGGATGCGGTTGGGAAGATCGTCCTCTTTCTGCAAAACAGCAACATCGAGGCCTTCAACGTCAAGCTCCCCCTTATCAACAAGTCCATCAATGAGCTCGTCGGCGCAGCCGACAGCTTCCTGTCCCTCACCGGCGGCCTCAACACCAACTTTGGCTCCCTCAAAACCGCCGTCAATGCCCAACTCGCCGGACTCGACGCCGCCATCACCACCGCCGTCACCGATCTGGCCATTTCCATCGTCGATCCGGGTGATCTGGCCATCGCTCAGGCGCGCCTGCTCGACCTGCGCGATGCGCTGGATGTGGCCCTCGCCCAGGCCGATCTTTCAGGCCTCCCAATCGACATGATGAGCATCCTCGGCGGCCTCGACAGCTTCATCACCGACTACACCGCCGACATTTCCACGGCCGCCCTCTCCACCGCCCTCTCCACCATCAAAGGTCTTATCCCATCGCTCAATTCCCTCGAGACCCGCCTCGAAACCATGCTCGGCCTCGCCCCCGCCGACCTCTCGCTCACCATGGAAAACTTCGGCGCTGACCGCGCTGTGGTCATCCGCCTGAATCTCACCGACGGCTTCCACAGCACCATTCCGCTCGACTTTTCCTTCGAAGGCCAGACCGTCCCCGTCACCGTCGATGGCTCCGGCGACCTCAATGTCGATGCCGACATCACCCTCCAGCTCGATTTCGGCTTCAACCTTTCCACACTCAGTCCCTTCCTCCTCGACACCAGCAACATCACCGGCACGGCCGATGTCTCCACCACCAATCTCTCCCTCCTGGCCATGCTCGGCGCGGTCACCGGGGTTGGGCTTGGCCTACCCGGCGACTTCGGCACCATCTCGCTAAAGGAAAAAGAAACCGCCTCGTTCACCGGCGATGGCTCCACCACCAACTTCACCGTCGCCCTCACCGGCGATCAGGTCGACCTCGCCATCGTCACCGTCAACGGCGTCGTCCAATCCGCCGACGATTTCACCCTCTCCACCACCCAGCTCCATTTTCTCACCGCCCCCGCGAGCTCCGCCGCAATTCTCGTCTACTATCCCGGCGCAGGCGCGGCCTCCATCGGCATTACTCTGAATGATAATTCCGGCTCCACCAGCGATGGCGTCATCGCCTTCTCTGATATCAACCTCTCCACCTTCGCCTTCAACATCGATGGCCTTATCAACGCCCGCGTCTCCGTCGATCTGCCGTTTTTCGGCGATGCCGGCGACCTCCGCTTCTTCATGGACCTCTCCGACTTCGATTCCCTCTACGCCGCTCTCCCCAATGACCTCGAAACCAATATGGCCCTCGGCGAAGACTGCGACTTCTCCCTCTTCCTCACCGCCTTCGGCGACCTCCTCGACACCTTGGAAAACGGCCTCGAGCTCGACATCCTCCAGAACCTCCCGCTCATCGGCGATGGCATCGACGTCGCCTCGGGCGTCGTGGGCGATCTGCGCGACCTCATCGCCACCCTTCAGGCCGCCCTCGAAGGCGGCACCGCCGCGATTCAAAGCTTTTTCTTCACCAATCTCGGCGCTAATCTGGTTGACAGCAGCGGCGCACCGGTGGACGACGCAAGTGACATCGACGTCACCATCGGCGGCGTCAACTGCGTCGAGATCAACCTCCACCTCGTCGGCACCGACACCTTCACCGCCAACTTCGACGTCGGCCTCGACGCCCTCGTGCTCCAATTCGCCGCATCCGGCGCTGTTGACATCAACATGGGTTACGACATCCAGCTCGGACTGGGCTTCAGCCTCACCCAGGGCTTCTACATCGTCGCCAACTCTGATCCGGATGATCCTGAAGTTGAATTCAGCCTCGATGTCGATCTCGCCCAGGGCTCCAGCCTCGATGCCGACCTCTTCTTCCTCCATCTCAGCGCCAGCGAGGTGAACGATCCCGGCACCATCCTCTCCGGCTCGCTCAGTCTCAACCTCATCGATCCCAGCGGCTCCGACAATCACGTCACCATCAACGACATCCTCACCACCGACTTCACCGATCTCCTCGAAATCTCCCTCGACGGCACCGCCACCGTCGATCTCCTCCTCGAAGCCGATGTCGGCAGCGACCCCAACCTCCCCTACATCAGCGCTGTCCTCTCCGTCGAATGGGATTTCCTCGGCAACGACGGCCTCACCGGCCAGGAACCGATCGTCTCCATCCACGATGTCTCCCTCCATTTCGGCGACTTCCTCAGCAAATTGATCGGCCCAGTCGTCGATCAGCTCGACGACTGGATCGAGCCCATCAAGCCCATCCTCGATTTCCTCAACACCGAAATCCCCGTCATCAGCGATGTCTCCCAATTCCTCGGCGGCGCTCCCGTCACGGTCATCAGCCTCATCAGCGGCGCGCTCGGCGAAGGCGGCGACACCGTCCAGAAGACGTTCGACATCCTCAATGCCATCGTCGGCATCGTCTCCGCCACCAGCGGCTTTGGTGATGACATCGCCATTAATTTCGGCGATTTCAATTTCTCCCAGGACCTCCGCACCCCCGGCTCGGTCAATGCCGACACCTCCGGCACACTCGATGAAAGCGGCTCGGGCACCGCAGAGGATCAGCTCGACGATGAAGCCAGCGGCAATGCCGGCCTGGCCGGAATCCTCTCCGATCTCCAGGACATCGGCCTCGATATCCCCATCATCACCAGCCCGCTCAACATCATTAAGCTCCTGCTCGGCCAGCGCGTCGACCTGATCACCTGGGACATCCCGCGCCTCGAGGCCGGGTTTGAATTCGAGCAATCCTTCGGCCCACTCCTGCCGCCGGTGCCGCTCTATGCGCGAATCTTCGGCTCGCTCTCCGTCTTCGCCGACTTCTTCATCGGCCTGGACACCCGCGGCTTCGAGCCCGGCCATTCAATCATCGACGGCTTCTACTTCGGCGATTTCAACGGCGATGGCAACGAAGTCCCCGAGCTGGGCCTCAACGCCACCATCGGCGCGGGCGCGGAGCTCAACGTCGTTATCGCCAAGGCCGGCGTCGAAGGCGGCGTTTCGGCCAACCTGGGCGCGGATTGGAACGACGTCGATGATGATGGCAAGGTCTATTTTGACGAGCTGGGCATTCAGCTCGGCCGCGGCCTCAAGTGCGTCTTTGATCTCTCCGGCCAGCTCAGCGCCTTCCTCAATTTCTACGCCTCCCTCGGCCTCTCCACCCCCTTCGGCGATATCACCCTCTGGGATAAAACCATCAACCTCCTCAACATCACCCTCTTCGACTTCTCCTACACCTGCCCGCCACTTCCGCCTCCGGTCCTCGCCCACCGCTCCGACGGCTCCGACGGCTTCACCGCCGGCACACTCGTCGGCCACATCGGCCCATTCGCCTCGCTGCGCCAGCCCGGCGCAACCGACGGCAAGGACAAGCTCACCATCACTCAAGCCCTCGACGAAACCACCGGCATGCCCATCCCCGGCGCGTATCTCCTCACCGGTTATGGCCAGGAACAGGTCTACAGCGGCGTTGACCGCATTTATGTGGACGCCGGCATCGAAAAGGATGACATCCGCGCTGATGCCACCGTCACCGTCCCCATCACCATGCTCGGCGGCGACGGCGACGATCATCTCGACGGCGGCGCTGGCCCCGATTCCATCTCCGGCGGCGCTGGCGTCGACTGGATCCACGGCTTTGCCGGCGCTGACATCCTCAACGGCGATGGCGAAAACGACATCATCTTCGGCGGCCTGAACAATGACACCTTCAACGGCGGCGACGGCAACGATCAGCTC
>JBGPEF010000204.1:0-8753 GCA_041482675.1 Tepidisphaeraceae bacterium
GGAGAGGTTGGGATCAGTATGGTTCCGCCGGAACTACTGTGGGGGATGCTGCCGCGGGGGATTTTGCAGGACACGTTTGATTTCACGGTGCAGGCGCCGGGGGTGAGCGAATTCGATATGCCGGTGGCGGTGACGTTTCCGAATGTGTTCGATGCAGCGCCGGGGACGAAGTTGAATTTTCTGTCGTTTGATGAGGCGAGTGGGAAGGTGATGATTGAGGGGACGGCGACGGTTTCGGCGGATGGATTGTCGGTGCGGACTGATCCGGGGAAGGGGATTTTGCATCCGGGGTGGCATGGATTAGCGCCGCCGGGAGGAACAGTTTTCTCGGGCGGTGCGCCGCCAATGCGAGGGAACGATTATATCGCCATCAAAATTGGCAATGGATTGCCGCTGCGCACCACCAGCGACGATGGCGGCCGCTTCTCACTTTTCGTGCCGCCCGACAAGCCATACGAGATGACGATTTTCGATCCGGCCACGGGGTTGGTCAGCCATAGCACGGGGATTACTCCGGCCTCGGGAAAAAGCGCTGACGTCACCGGCCCTCTGGTGTTCAACGCGAGCGAGCAGATTGACTCGGATTTTGACGGCTTGCCCAATGATATCGAGCTGGCGCTGGGAACGAACGCCAGCAAAGCCGACTCGGATGGGGATGGGATCAATGATTTTGCGGCGCTGCGGGACGGGCTTGACCCCAACGCAGGAAGAGCAGTTCCGACAGGCGTGATTGCTTCTCTCGCACTGAGCGGCGAGGCGAAGGATGTGGTTATCGTCCCCGCCTCGGGACAGATTGCTTATATAGCTACGGGGTCGGGGGGATTGGCGATTGTGGATGTGTCGAAGTTTGATCGGCCGATTGCGCTGGGGCAGATTGATCTGCCGGGGGATGCGGTGTCGGTGGGAGTGGATGCGCGGCTGCAAATCGCGGCGGTGGCGAGCGGGGCGGCGGGGTTGCACCTGGTGAATGTGGCGGATGCGACGCGGCCGGTGCTGCTGCAAACGATTGGGACGAATGCGCGGGCGGTGGCGGTGGTGGATGGGATTGCGTACGTGGCGGGGAGCGGCGGGCTGACATCTTATGACCTGATCACCGGGGAACAGTTGCAGGTTTTGCCGCTGGGAGGGGGCGCGGTCTCGATGGCGGTCGAGGGGTCGATGATTTATACGATGGACTCGAGCAACAGGCTGGCGGCCATCGACATCAGCGGGCCGGAGATGATGGCGCGAGGATCGCTGGTAATGCCGGAGGGCGGCGGGCGGATTTTTGTGGGGAACGGGATTGCTTATGTGGCGGCGTCGAGCAGGAGCAACGGCGAGTTTGGGACGGCTGACGTGAGTGATCCAGATAATTTGGTGCTGATCAGCGGGTCGGACATTGCCGCGGATACGGGAGTGGCGGGGACGGCGGTAGTGGCCAATGGATCGGGGCTGGCGATCGTGGTGGGGACGGTGAATTTTGCGTTTGAGGGGAATACGGCGCTGGACGTCTTCGATACGTCGGACCTGACGAACACGGGCGATTTGGTGAGGCGGGTGAATCTGCCGGCAGCGCCCAGTGCGGTGGCGATTTCGTTGGGGATTGCGTATGTGGCGGATGGGACGGGGGGATTGCAGGTGGTCAATTACGTGCCGTTCGACAATCAGGGAGTTGCGCCGACGGCGATGCTGGAGTCGCTGGCGGCGGATGCGCAGCCGGGGACGGCGGGGTTGCAGGTGGTGGAGGGGACGACGGTGCATCTGAAAGCGACGGTTGGGGATGATGTGCAGGTGAGGTCGGTGGATTTGCTGATCGATGGGAGAGTGGTGGCGAGTGATGCGTCGCTGCCGTTTGATTTGAGCGTGAAGCTGCCGAGGATCGCGGCCGGGGGTGCGACGGTGGTTGCGCAGCTTCGGGCGACGGACAGTGGGGGAAACAGCACGCTGTCGAATGTCGTCACGTTCAATCTGATTCCGGGCGTGGCTACGCCGACGATTTTGAGCATTGACCCCCCCGCCGGGGCGACGCGCGGGCCCAGCTCGCGGAGCGTTCGGGTGAATTTCTCGGAGTCAATGGATGCGGCGACGCTGACAACGCAGAACATCCGGTTGCTGGATGCGGCAAACCATGTGGTGACGCCGATTGATTTGCAAACGCGGCGGGATGAGCGGGGCGTGCAGGTTAGTTATGACGAATTGGAGAGTGGCACGTATCAGGTTGTCATTAACGCGCCGGCGATCAAAGATGGGGCGGGAAATGCGCTGGGGGCCGCAAATGTGACCAGCTCGTTTTCGATTGCGTGCGGGACCATTATCTGGATCAATGATGGCGGCGGCGACTGGGGCGAGGCGGGCAACTGGGACCTGGGCCGGATTCCTGATGCGAGTGATGATGTTTGTATCGACGTGGGGAGCGCGGCAACGATTACACACTCGAGCGGCGCGGACACGATCCAGGGGCTGCGGTCGAAGAGTCCGTTTGCGCTTTCGGGGGGGACGCTTGCGATCACGAATCAGGCGATTTTCAGCGATGTTTTGACGCTGAGCGGAGGGACGCTCAGTGGGGCGGGGAGGGTTACGGCGAATAAAAATGTAACGTGGTCGGGAACGGTGCTGGAAGGGCTGGGAGTCATGACGTTTGACACTTCGGCGACTGTGGATGTGCCGGCGGGGAGTTCTCCGGCGATCAGCTCGCGGACGGTCAATGTGAACGGCACGCTCAATCTCGGATCGTCGGTGAACATGTCGGGGAGCGCGGTGATCAACAATGGCGGGGCGCTTAATCTCATTGGTGACGTGGGATTTGGGGCGGCGGGAGGCACGGGGGCGATCAACAACTCGGGGCTTTTTGTGAAGGCGAGTGGCGCGGGAACGAGCTCGATCGGTGTGGCGTTCAACAACAGCGGAACGGCGACGGCGCTGGGTGGGATGCTGAGCCTTTTGTCGGGCGGGAGCACGAGCGGAAGGATGACGGCGGCGGCGGGGGCGGCAATTCAGCTCAATAGCAGCGCGTTTGCGATCAATGGGGGGGCGAGCTTCGCGGGGGCGGGGATGATTCGGGCGAGTGCGGGGACGAATAGTGTGAATGCGGCGGTGCGGGTGTCGAATTTGACGATTGAGGGGGGTTCGCTGGTTACGCCGACGGGGGCGTCGCTGACGGTTGGCGAGAGTCTGGCCTGGACGGCGGGGACGATTGGCTCGGGGCTGACGGTGAACATCGCCAACAGTGCAACGCTGGCGATAGGCGGCAGCGCGGCGAAGGGAATGACGGCGGCGACGATCAACAACGCGGGGACGGCGACCTGGAGTGGAAATGGGGGCGTGCTTGCGGCGGTGGGATCGGTGTTCAATAATTCGGGGACGTTTACGATGCAGAATGATGCGCCGTGGAGCAATGGGGGCGGGGCGAATTCGACGTTCAATAATACGGGGACGTTCACGAAATCGGCCGGGAGTGGGACGAATACGTTTGGGGTGATATTCAATAACAACGGGAGTGCGACGGTCGGCACGGGGACGCTGGTGCTCAACAGCGGCGGGTCGAGCAATGGGACATTCACGACAAACGCGTCGGCGAATGTCAGATTTGGCGGCGGCAGTTACACGTTCAATGGCGGAACGAATCTGGCAGGCGCGGGGATGGTACACGTGACGGCGGGGACGGTGAGCGTCAGCGGCGCGGTGTTGGCGAGTAATTTGTCGCTGGAAGGCGGGACGCTGGATGGGGCGGGAACGATCACGATCGGCGGGACGCTCAACTGGAGCGGCGGCACATTTGCGGGATTGGGGGTGACGACGGTTGGCAATGGCGGAACGTTCAACATCAGCGGCGCTGCGGGCAAGGGAATTATCGCGCGCACGATCAACAACCAGGGTTCGGCGTTCTGGAGCGGAGGCGGCGGCATCTTTGTCAGCAACGAGTCGCATTTCAATAACAGCGGCACGTTCACCATCCGGAACGATGCGACCTGGAATAACAACAATGGCGCGATCTCGACGTTCGATAATTCCGGGCTGGTGACGAAAACGGCCGGGAGTGGGACCTCCACATTCACGGTGGTGTTCAACAACAGTGGCACGGTCTCTACCTCGTCGAAGACCATCAGCCTCGATTTTGGCGGGAGCAGCTCGGGGACCTTCAATGCGATTGGCAACGGGAGGATTAACTTTGGTGGGGAGACGAGCACGCTGACGGAGGCCTCATCGCTGACCGGCGATGGCACCATCTCATTTGGCGGTGGCACGACTGAGCTCCGTGGCGGATATACGTTCCCCGGCACCATCTCGGTGACCGGCGGCACGGCCAATTTCAATGGATCGAGTACGTTTGGCGGCCTGAATGTCGGCGGAGGGACCTACGGCGGCAGTGGATCGGTCCACGTTTCGGGTACCATGAGCTGGAGCGGTGGCACTCTTGGTGGAACAGGAAGTGGTGCGGGAAGTACGACTGTCGATTTCGGGGGTGCGCTTGCGATCTCTGGAATTCCCAGCAAGACCATCCGTCGATACACCCTCACCAATGCCGGCTCCGGAATGTGGACGGGAACAGGGAATGTCTTCGCTTCGGACGGTTCGATTTTTAACAACTCGGGAACGTTGTCCATCCAGACAGATGCGGCCTGGAACAACGGCGGCGGCGCTGGGCCGATCAACAACAGCGGAGTAATGACCAAGAGCGCCGGCAACGGCAACACTGTCTTTGCGGTGCCGTTTGACAACTCGGGTATTCTTTCGGCGCAGACGGGTGGGCTGCAATTCACGTCCAGCCTCACGAATAGCGGTGTTTTCGATATCGGGAGTGGCACGCGGACGATCAACATTTCCGGCAGTTTCACGCAGACGGCTACGGGAACGTTGAATGTTGAGATCGGGGGAACGGCGGTGGGTGCTTTTGACAAACTGGCAATTGCCGGGACGGCCACGCTTGGCGGGACGCTGAATATTTTGCGCGTGAATGAATTTGCTGCCTCTCCCGGTGACACGTTGCAGATTCTCAGCTTTGCTTCCCGGACGGGGACTTTTGATGCGGTTTGGGGGGCCGATGCGGGCAATGGGCTGGTGTTTGCGGTGCAGTACAACAGTGGGGACGTGACGCTGACAACTTAGGGGAATAAGGGTCACATTTTTCAGCGTCGACGGTAATTGAAGGTGTGACGGGAAGGTTCTGGCGACATATCGGGGGGATGGGGATGCTGATCGTTCTTCTCTGCGCGCGATTTGCAGTCGCGGAGGAGCAAAAGGCGCTTTCGATCCTTCAGGAGAATTGTCTGGCATGTCATAACGCCGAAAAACACAAGGGTGGGCTGGTTTTGACATCCCGCGAGTTGGCGATGAAGGGGGGCGAGGATGGGCCGGTGATTGCGGCGGGGAAGTCGGGGGCGAGCCGGCTGATCGAGGTGCTTTCGCCGTCCAGCGATCCGCACATGCCGCCCAAGGGGCAGTTGAGCGGGGATGAAATTGAGACGTTGAAGAAATGGATTGATGGAGGAGCGGTTTGGCCGACGGGCGCGGTGATTGGGCCGACGACGCGGCCGGTGGTGCTGCGGGCGATGCCGGCGTCTTATCGGCCGGTGCTGGCGATGGCGTTGTCGGCGGATGGGAAACGGCTGGCGGTGGGTCGGGCGGATCGGATTTTGATTTTGGATGTGGCGGCCAAGGAAAAGCCGATCGTGGCGGAGCGGCAGACGCCAAATGAGCTGATTTATTCGCTGGCGTGGAGTCATGATGGAAAACTGCTGGCCAGCGGCGGGTATCGCAACGTTCGCGTGTGGGATTTGCAGTCGGCGGGGGCGAAGTTGACGCTGGAAGGATTGAAGGGGAGGGTTGGGGCGCTGGTTTTTACGCCGGATGATCAGGTGTTGATCGGGGCCGACGCGGAGCCGGCGGCGGAGGGGATGATACACCAGTGGGCGATGCCTTCGGGTGCGCCGATTCGCAGTTGGGTGGGGCACGGGGATGCGATTTTGGCTTTGAAGATCAGTGGGGATGGGACGCAATTGGTCAGTGGCGGGTCGGATAAGCTGGTTAAGGTTTGGGATCGGGCGCAGGGGAAAGAAATTGCAACGCTGGAAGGCCATGGGGGGGCGGTGATGGCGTTGGCGCTTAATGTGGATGGCACGCGATTGGCATCGGCGGGGGCGGATAAGGAAATCAAGGTCTGGGATTTCAAGACGAGGCATTTTCTGGCCTCGCTGACAACCAGTCCGGGGGCGGTGACCGATCTGTGCTGGCTGGATGCGAAGAAAGTGATCTCGGCATCGGATGATGGCGTGGTTCGGCAGAGCAGTGAGGAGAACAAGGGAAATGCGGAGCGAACTTTCGCGGGGGCGAGCGATGTGACTTACTGCGTGGCAATCGCGCCGGATGGAAAGACGATTTACGCGGGTTGTCATGATGGAAATGTGTATGTGTGGACGGTGGCAGGCGGGAAGCTGGAGCAGACGCTGACGCCGAGTGGGGGGAATGTTGCGGCAGAGGAGCGGAAGAAGCTGAATTTCGTGAATGACATCATGCCGATTTTGAGCCGGGCGGGGTGTAATGCGGGGGCATGTCATGCCAAGGCGGCGGGGCAGGCGGGATTTAAGCTGTCGGTGTTCGCTTATGACCCCAAGTCGGATTTTCGGATGATCGTGAAGGATGCGCGGGACCGGCGGGTGTTTGCGGGCGCGGCGGAGGAGAGTCTGTTTCTCAAGAAGCCGACGATGACGATCGAGCATGGGGGCGGGCTGCGGGTGAAGAAGAGTTCGGAGGCGTATCGGCAGCTTGTGAAATGGATCGAGCAGGGGATGCCGTATTCTTCGCCGGGCGATCCAACGCTGAGCGCGATTGAAGTGACGCCGAGGGAGCAGGTGTATCCGAAGCAATCAAAACAGGCGCTGTCGGTGCGGGCGAAGTATTCGGATGGGTCGGTGCGCGATGTGACCCAGCTTGCGGGCTTTACCTGCAATGAGAAGGAGATTGCGCAGGTTGATGAGGATGGGCTGGTGAGCGTCGGGCAGATGATGGGGGATGCGGTGATCGTGACGCGGTACATGGGGCTGGTGGATGTGTCACACGTGACGGTGCCGGCGGATCAGGTGCTGGCGGATTCGTATTATGCTGCGCTGCCGGCGAACAATTTCATCGACCGGCTGGTTTACGAGCGGTTGGCGAAGCTGGGATTTACGCCGTCAGAGCTGTGCAGCGATTCGGAATTCATCCGGCGGGCGTCGCTGGATGCGATTGGGGTGCTGCCGACGGCGGAAGAGGTGAAGGGATTTCTGGCGGACCAGGACCCGCAGAAGCGAAGCAAATTGATCGATCGGCTGCTGGAAAATCCGGCGTATGCGGATTTCTGGGCGATGAAGTGGGCGGATTTGCTGCGGCCTAATCCGTTTCGGGTGGGGGTGAAGAGTGTTTACCTGATCGACCAATGGCTGCGGGAGAGTTTTCGGCAGAACAAGCCGTATGACCAATTCGCGCGGGAGATTTTGCTGGCGCAGGGGAACACGCACAAATATGGGCCGGTGGTGGTGCTGCGGGATCGGCGCGAGCCGAGCGACATCACGACGCTGGTGAGCCAGGTGTTTCTGGGGGTTCGGCTGGAGTGCGCCAGGTGTCATCATCATCCCAATGAGAAATGGAGCCAGGAGGATTTCTATCAACTGGCGGCGTTTTTCGGGCAGATCAAGCACAAGGGGCAGGGGATCTCGACGCCGATTTCGGGAGAGGCGGAATACATCTGGTTTGCGCCGTGGGGCGAGGTAAGGCATCCGGTGAGCGATGAGGTGATGAAGCCGAAGGCGCCGGATGGGCCGATGGCGCAGCTGGATGCGCAGCGCGATCCGCGCGAGGCGCTGGCGGCGTGGCTGACGCAGCGGGACAATCCGTTTTTCGCGCAGGCGGCGGTGAATCGGGTGTGGGGGGAATTGATGGGCCGGGGGGTGGTGCATCCGGTGGATGATTTTCGCACGTCCAACCCCCCTACCAATGAGCCGCTATTGAATGCGCTGGCGAAGGATTTCGCGGAGCATGGGTATGACTTCAAGCAACTGATCCGCACGATCATGCGGTCGCGGACTTATCAGCTCAGCTCGGTTCCCAATGAGCGCAATGCGCGCGACACCAAAAATTATTCGCGCTGGTATCGCAGGCGGCCGAGTGGGGAAGTTTTGCTGGATGCGGTGTGCGATGTGACGGGAGTTGAGGAGAATCTGCCGGGGGTGGGGAGCGGCGTGCGGGCGGTGGCGGCCTGGAACAACCGCATGGATTCCGATTTTCTGGATGCTTTCAGCCGGCCGAATGCCAGCGCTGATCCGCCCTGCGAGCGGGATCGCGAGAGCAGCGTCGTGCAGGCGCTGCACCTCATGAATTCCACGAAGCTGATGGGTAAGATAGCCAATCCGGCCGGCCGGGCTGCGAAGCTGGCGGAGTCGAAGGCGACACCGTCGGAGATTGTGAAGGAGTTGTATCTGGCGGCTTATGCGCGATATCCGGCGGCCGACGAGCTGCGGGTGGCGGTTGGCACATTCTCGCAGGATGGGGCGACGCGGCTGACGGCGAGCGAGGATGTGCTGTGGGCGCTGATCAATTCGGCGGAGTTTGTGTTGAATCACTAGTGTAGTGCATCATAATTAATCTATCTTATAGACGACTGGCGTGTCTTGTCCTCCGACAGGAGGATACGACCGTGCGAATCGCTCAGAAGATTGCCTTGACCGCCGAAGATCGGCAGACCCTCGAACGCTGGTCCCGTGGACGCAGCACGCAGGCACGCCTCGTGCTCCGCGCCAGGA
>JBGPEF010000205.1:0-8751 GCA_041482675.1 Tepidisphaeraceae bacterium
AAGCGAAGATGATCCAACTCCTCCCACTGCTCGTCCGTGAGCTTGATGCCATATCCCATGGCGACCTCCCGGCGGCTCCGCCGCCACGGGAAGTATCGACATCGTTTGGTTTGCTGCAATCATTCTGCGTTCCTACTTAGTCACGGCGCAGGTCAGGATGGAGCTGCCGCAAATGAGTGAGCATTGAGGTGAAAGTGTCTTTGATGTGGGTCATGATTTGATTGCTTTTTAGATTGGAGACATCGACGGGAGGGCCGTACATCACGCGGATGGGGTGGGGTTGGGGGATTTTTTTTCCACGGGGCCAGGCTCCATTGGAGCCGTCGATTACGGCGGGGATTACGGGGACTTGGGCACGTTTTACCAAAAGAGCGATTCCTGGTTGCATGGGGAGGAGATTGCCGTCGAAGCTGCGGGTGCCTTCGGGGAACATGGTGAGGATTTCGCCTTCGTGGATTCGGCGGAGGGCTTCGCGCATGGCCGAAACATCGGACTCGCCGCGGCGGACGGGGAAGGTGTTGAGCATTTTGATGAGCCAGGCGAGGGAGGGTTTTTCGAAGAGCTCGGATTTGGCGATGAAGCTGATCTGGCGGCGGATTTGAACGCCCAGGAGAACGGGGTCGAGGTAGCTTTGGTGATTGGAGATGAGCAGTGCGCCGCCGCGTTTGGGGATGTGGTGGAGGCCGTGGGTTTTGAGGTCGAACATGCGGGTGGTGAGGATGCGGCAGAGGCCTTTGGCGGGGTTCCAGAACCAGGTTGGACAAGGTTCTTTGGCGAGCGGTTGGGTCACGGGGGGATTTTCCATTTTCCATTTGCGATTTGCGATTTGCGATTGGAGATGCGTCAGGATTTTTGGAGTTTTCGGGCGCTGGCGACGATTCGGGCGATGACCTGGTCCTCGGACATGAGGGTGGTGTCGATGACCTGGGCGTCGCGGGGGACGGCGAGGGGGCCGACGGTGCGGGAGGAATCGCGCTGGTCGCGGGAGAGGATTTCGCCGAGAACCTGGGCGGCGTCGATCATTTCGCCGCGTTCGCGGAGCTGCTTGACGCGGCGGCGGGCGCGCTCCTGGGGGGAGGCATCGAGGTAAAACTTGAGCTGGGCATCGGGGAAGACGACGGTGCCCTGGTCGCGGCCTTCGGTGACGAGATTGTCGCGTTCCTGGCCGATTCGCCGTTGCTCTTCGACGAACTGGGCGCGGATGGCGGGGACGGCGGCGACGTAAGAGGCAGCGCGGGTGGCGTCGGAGCCGCGGAGGAGATGGCCGACGGGTTCATTGTTCAACAGCACGGTGGGGGGACTGGCGGCGAAGTCGAAAGTGATGTGGCAGTGTTTGGCGATGAAAGCCAGCTCGCGGGGATCGTCGAGATTGGCGTTGCGGCGGAGGGCTTCGAAGCCGATGGCGCGGTACATAGCGCCGGTGTCGAGGAAGCCAAAGCCGAGCTGCTCGGCGACGATGCGGGCGACGGTGGATTTGCCGGTGCCAGCGGGGCCGTCGATGGTGATGATCATGCTGTGTGGGAAGATAACAGGGAGGGAAGACGGAGGACAGAAGGCGGAAGACAGAAGAGCAAATGACGAATGACGAATGACCAATGACGAAAGAATGTCGAATGACGAATGACGAAAGCCCCCTCACCCTAACCCTCTCCCCCGAGTACGGGGGCGAGGGAAAAGAAGGAGGAGTACCGCGGCCTGATGTTCATCCGCGGGACGACCAGAGGAAGCCGCGGGAGAGGAGAGTGGGGATCGGGGGTTGTTGGAGGAGGTGAGGGGTGTGGCCGAGGGAGAGGTAGAAGATTTTGCCGCGGCCGTAGAGCTTGGTCCAGAGGACGGGCATGTCTGTCGGGCCGTTGGGGGTGTGGGGACCGGGGAAGGTGGGGAAGCGGGTGGTGGCGAGGATTTGGATGGCGGGGTCGATGTGCATGTAGTACTGCTCGGTGGTGACGGTGAAGTCATCGATTTGATTGGTGATGGGATGGGTTTTGTCAGTGATGTGGATGGAATAGGTGACGCGATCGTTGCCGGGGTGGGCGACCCATTGGCCGCCGGTGAGGAATTGCCAGTCGGGGGAGTCGCGGAAGGCGTCGCACATTCCGCCGTGAGCACCGGCGAGGCCGAGGCCGGATTCGACGGCGCGGAGGAGGGGGGTGAGTTGGTGGGGTTCGATGTGGCCCATGGTCCAGTTGGGGATGAGGAGGGAGAGGGAGTGGAGATATTTTTCGTCGGTGAGAGAGTCGAGGGAGGTGGAGAGGTCGACGGTGAAGCCGTCTTGTTTGAGGAGGTGGTGGAAGAGGTCGGCGACTGCTTTGGGTTGGTGGCCGTCCCAGCCGCCGGAGACGATGAGGGCGCGACGAGGCATGGCATCAATATAGATGAGAGCGTAGTGGTCGGGAACGCCCCCTCACCCCGACCCTCTCCCTGGGGGAGAGGGAGAATATGCGGCTGCGCCGCATGGCGGACAGGAATGTCCGCCCCACCGGAAGAACCCTCACCCCAACCCTCTCCCGGATTACCGGGAGAGGGAGAAAAAAGACGAGGGCGTGAATCAGATGTGGCCGAGGACGTCGTCGCTGCTTTGGCCGCCGGTGACGTCGTCGTGGTCGTCGTTGTCGTTGCCGTGTTTGTCGTCGATCTCGCTGGCGTCGTCATCGCTGTGGAAATGGTCGTGGCCCTTGCCGCCGGTGATGCTGTCGTTGCCGGTGCCGCCGTGGCAGTCGTCGTTGCCGGCATTGCCCTCGAGGGAGTCGTCGTCGTTGCCGCCTTCGAGGCTGTCGTCGCCGGCGTTGCCTTCAAGGGAATCATCGCCGTTGCCGCCGTCGAGGGAGTCATCGCCAGCGCCGCCGGAGAGGTCATCGTTGCCATCGCTGCCGCCGACGGAGTCATCGCCGGCGCCCCCGTTGCAGGAGTCATCGCCCTGGTCGCCGTGGACGGAATCATCGCCGGCACCGCCATTGATCGAATCATCGCCAGCGCCGCCGTCGCAGGAGTCGTCGCCCTGCTGGCCGTTGATAGAGTCATCGCCAGCGCCGCCAATGCAGTCATCAGCGCCCTTGCCGCCCTTGATGCTGTCGTCGCCGCTTGCGCCGACGAGGGTGTCCTTGCCGTTGCCGCCTATGAGGGTCATGGGGACGGTGAGGTCGCCGCCGGAGTTGTTGAAGTGGATATTGTCGTTGCCGTTGCCACCGGTGGCTTTGATGAAGCTGATGTCGGCGAGGCTGAACGTCTTGACGCGGGTGCCCATGGAGACGACCAGGTTGGACTGATCGACGCGGAGCTCGATGTTGTCAGCGCGGTTGGTGCCGGTGATGTTCAGATGGCCGTTGTGGAGGGAGACGGAGAGGAGACGGCGATTTTCGAGGGATTCGATCATTGGCTGGTGGGACATATGCGAAACTCCGAATGAGGTTAAAGATTCGTCCGCTAAAGCGGGCCCTACGGAGATATGGCCGTGGGGAGCAAAACGGGTACAGATCAATTTTCGGGGGGGTCTACTTTGCGGCCGGCCAGCAGGTATTGGTAGATGGCGTCGTATTGGCGGTGGGCGTCGCCGTCGAGGGTTTCGCGGAGGGAAGTTTTGCCATCCTTGTCGGCGAAGGCGGGCATTTTGGTGTCTTTGTGGACGCGCAGGGGGTTGTAGACCCAGCGGGCGAAATAGTGGGGGTTGAGGCGCTCCTTGACGTACTGGAGATTGGGGCCGGGCGCTTCGAAGACGCCGACGGGCTTGAGCGCGGCGACACCGTGGCAGGTGGTGCAGGCGAAGCCGCCATCTTTGGCGAGGAGTTTTCGGCCGAAGGGGGCGAGCGTGCCGTCGGGCGTGGGGTCGGGCGGGGAGATGGGGGGGAAACCGTGCTCGAGGGGGAGGGCGTGGGCGAGGAATTTGGCGCGGGCGGGGAAGGCGGGCATGCGGGCGCGGAGCCAGGGGCGGAGTTTGTAGCCGAGTTGGCCGAGGAGGAGCTGGGTGGTCCATTCGGGTTTTAATTTTTCGCCGGCCCAGGTGAGGATCGGTTCGGATTGGTCTTCGGCGATGCGCTCATCGCCTTCGCCGCCGGGCTCATCATCGACGCCGTCAGAAATCAGCGGGGCGACTTCTTCTTCGAGCTGAGAGTAGAGGTCGTCGGTGTTGTCGCGGGTGTGGCAGGCGGTGCAGCGGAGGTGAAGGAGTTGGCGCTGGGAGAATTCGGGGAGGGATTCGTGATGAAGAGATTCGCGGTTGGTTTTTAGAAATGACGCGATGGATTGGCGCTGGGGGTCGGTGAGATTGAATTGGGGAGCGGTTTCCGAAGCGGGGGCGAGGCAGCCGTGGTCGAGATTGGTGAGGGCCGGGGTTTTGAGGATGGATTGTGTTTTGTCGGGAAGATTGTGGCAGTTGAGGCAGCCGGAAGAGGCGAGAAGGGACCTGCCGGAATCGGGGTTGGATTTGATGGGCGGAGCCTCGAGATTTTTTTGGGGGCGGGAGAGGAGGAAGGCGGTGAGGCGCTGGGCTTCGAGGTCGGTGAATTTGAAGTTGGGCATGCGAATCCAGGCGTAGTGCTGCTGGGGGTTTTTGAGGAAGGCGAAGAGGGCGGCGGGTCGAAATTTCGCTTTGAGGTAGCTGAGAGGAGTGCGGCCGTTTTCCACGTCGATTTTTTCGGAGTCGGGGAGGGTGTGGCAGGCGATGCAGTGTCGGTGGGCGAAAAGGCGGCCGCCGGCGGCGATCAGCTCGTCGGAGCTTGGCGGGTCGGCGGGTTTTTCCGCGGAGTTGAGGGTGGCGAGATAGGCGGCGATGTCGGCGGCCTTATTTTGATCGATGGGGAGCTTGGGCATGGTGGCGTTGTGGCGGAGGGATTTGGGGTTGGTGATCCAGTGGGTGATCCAGGATTGGTTTAGTCTGGAGCCGATGTTTTCGAAATTCGGGGCATCGAGGGCGAGTTCGGGCATGGGAAGTTTACCGAGGATGTCCGTTGTCAATGGTCCGTTGTCGGTTGTCAGTTGGCGGGCGGAGGTGATGGAGGGTTGAATTTTTTGGTCGGTGTGGCAGGTGAGACAACGGAGGTTGGCGAGGAGGAAGCGGCCTTCGCGGAGTTTGGTTGAAGACTCGAGCGCGGGAGTGGGGTTGTGGGTGAGGATGGTGGGGGGGAGGAGCTCGGGTGGGAATTCGGGGCTGGACCAGTAGAGGCGGAAGAAGGCGTCGCCGGTTTGGGGGCTGGTGTATTCGATGAGGAGTTGGTTTTTGCCTTTGTTGAGGGTGATGGTTTGGGTGGGTTCGTGACGCCAGTTGTCGCCGTTTTTCCCCTGGAGTTCGAGGATGGGTTGGCCGTTGATGGAGAGTTTTATTTGGCCGCGGCCGGCGAGGGAGAAGGAGAGGTCGTCGCGGAGGCGGAGTTCGATGTTGCCGGAAAAAGTGGCGCGGAAGGGACCGGGGGGAGTGAAAGTGGAGGCGGGAGTGTTGGCGGGGACAAAGAGGGCGGGGAGGCGGGCGATGCGGGAATCTTCTGGTGGGGAGTTTGGTTTGGTGGATTGGAAGGTGGCGATGAGGCCGGGGGGGGATTGAGGGGGAGGTGGGGCGGCGGGGAGTGACAAATTAGTGAGGAAGAGGACGGCGAGTATGATGAGCGAGCAGAGGCGGTTGAACATGGGCAGAGGTATTACACTGGTTAAGGGATGAAGTTGCGAGAGGATCGATCGAGAGATGCAGGGAAGAATGTTGAGCCACAGATGGGGCACAGATGCACACGGATGAGAAGAGGAGAGATCGGGAGATGAGATGGATGTGCGGGGCTTTGATGGTGTTGGCGGTGAACTGTCGAGTTTGGGGGCAGGGGGCGACTCGGCCGGTGGGGAAGTTGGGGGTGGGGGAGTATCGGGCGTTTGCGATGGGGCATCAGGGAGATGGGGAAAGGGGGAGGAGGTTGTTTTTGGAGGAGGGGAGGTTGGGGTGTGGGGGGTGTCATACGGTGGATGGGAAGGGGGGAAGGGCGGGGCCGGATTTGAGGGCGATTGGGGATAAGTTTGGGAGGAGCGATTTGGTGGAGTCGATCTTGGCGCCGTCGGCGACGATTGCGGTGGGCTATAGCACGAATGTGATCAGGACGCGGAAGGGGGAGATGTACGATGGAATTCTGGTGGAGTCGAACGATGCGGGGGTGGGGATTTTGCAGGGGGATGGGAGGCTGGTGAGGATTGGGGCGGGGGAGATTGCGCAGCGGAGGACGACGGAGATTTCGCTGATGCCGGAGGGATTGCAGAATGGGATGACGCTGACGGAATTTGCGGATCTGGTTGATTATCTGGCGAGTTTGAAGGCGGCAGATGTGGCGGAGCGCGAGGGGATGCCGGCGGAGATTGGGGCGCTGGAGCGGCCGATTGGGCTGAGTCCATTCAATTTGCCGGCACATAAGTTTGAGCATCCGGTGTGGTTTGGGCCGGTGCCGGGGGCGGCGGGGGCGTTTGCGGTGGTGGAGCATGAGACGGGGAAGATTTGGATATTGGAAAAGAGTGCGGGTGGGGAAACGAAGAGTGTTTTTCTGGAGACGGGGCGGGTGATGAAGGGGACACGGGGATTGCTGGGGATCGCGTTTCATCCGCAGTATGCGAAGAACCGGCGGTATTTCATCGTGAAGCACTTTGTGGAGGAGGGACGGTTCTCAACGCATGTTCTGGAAGGGGAGGCGGGGGAGGATTTGAAACGGGACAGTGGGAAGGGGCTGCGGCTGGTGTTGAAGATGGAGGCGAGCGCGAATGTACACTATGGGGGCGGGCTGCAATTTGGGCCGGAGGGATATTTGTATATCGGGATGGGTGATACGGGACCACAGCAGGATCCGAATGGGAATGGACAGAATATGGGGGTGTTGCTGGGGAAGATGTTGCGGATTGATGTGGATCATCGGGAAGGGGAGAAGCTGTATGCGGTGCCGAAGGACAATCCGTTTGTGGGGCGGGCGGGGGTTCGGCCGGAGATCTGGGCGAGCGGGTTTCGGGAGCCGTGGCGGTTTAGTTTCGATCCGGTGACGGGAGATTTGTGGGTGGGGGATGTGGGGCAGGATTTGTTTGAGGAGGTGGATATTGTGAGGCGCGGGGAGAATTATGGGTGGAATGTGTATGAGGGGTTTGAGCGGTTTTCGAATCGGTATTTGCGCGAGGGGGAGCGGTTTGTGCCGCCGGTTTTTGCGTATACGAGGAAGTATGGGGTGTCGGTGACGGGGGGATTTGTGTATCGGGGGAAGCGGGCGGCGGGGTTTGAGGGGGTTTATGTTTTTGGGGATTATGAGAGCCGGCGGATTTTTGGGTTGAGGCAGGAGAAGGGGGTGTTGAAGAGGGTGAGGCAGATTGGGAGTTCGCCGCAGCGGATTGTTTCGTTGGGGAGGGATGAGGAGGGGGAATTATTTGTCGTGGGGTATGAGGGGATGATTTATCGGATGGAGTTGGGTGCGGGGCGGTTTGAATAAGGTGTGGGAGGTCGTGAAAGTTGACGATGTTGTGATAGGAGCCTAATGTTTGTGAATAATTTCACAAATGGCGGTTGGGGGGTGGTTTCTTACGATGGTGGAAGCATGACTCGGCGCGCGGCGGCATTTGTTCGGTGGGTGGTCATCATTGCGATCATTGGTGCGGTGGGGGCGGTGGGGTCGCAGGTGGTTTATGCGCTGGTGCGGCCGAAGGTCACGGTGACGCATCCGGTGGAGGCGCCGGTGGTGCAGGCGTTTTATGCGACGGGGACGCTGATGGCGGAGCGGGAATACGAGATCAAGAGCAATGCGCCGGGGTATGTGGCGGAGGTGTTTGTGGACAAGGGGGATCGGGTGAAGAAGGACCAGCCGCTGGCGATGGTGATCGAGGATGGGGTGCAGCATAAGTTTGATCAGGCCAAGGCGGAGCGGGAGCAGAGGGTGAAGCTGGCGGATGAGAAGACCTCGCCGGTGCTGGCGGAGTTTGATGCGAAGATCACGGCGTTTGGCGACATCCTCGACCTGGCGCGGCGGGAGCAGAAACGGCTGACGGATCTGGTGGAGAAGGGTTCGGCGACGCAGGTGGATCTGGATCGGGCGATCGAGAGGACCAAGACGTTCTGGTCGGATGTGGAGCAGTTGAAGGCGCAGAAGGCGACCAAGAGGATCGAATTGCAGAAGGATTTGGAGGTGGCGGAGGCTGGGTTGAAGATTGCCCAGTGGAATCTGGACCGGCAGACGATTCGCTGCCCGATTGAGAATGCGGTGGTGCTGGATCGGCCGGTGACGGTGGGGACGCGGCTGGCGGTGAACGATCACCTGATGTGGGTGGCAGATGTTCGGCCGGAAAAGCTGATCATGCGGGCGGCGGTGGATGAGGAGGACAAGGTGTACGTGAAGGAGGGGCAGTTGGTGAGGATGACGTTGTATGCGTATGCGGGGCGGGTATTCAGCGGGAAGGTGAAGAAGGTTTACGACAAGGCGGACACGGACCGGCGGACGTTTGAGGTGGATGTGGAGATGGTGGAGAAGGAGCCGACGTTTTCGGCCGGGATGACGGGGGAACTGGCGTTTGTGATGGCCGAGAAGGCGAGCGCGTGGGTGATCCCGAGCCAGGGGGCGCAGGGCGGGACGGTGTGGGTGGTGAAAAATGGGGCGCTGAGCAAGGCGGAGGTGAAGCTGGGATTGAGGAGCATCGAGCGGGTGGAGGTGGTGTCGGGATTGGGGGCGCAGGATGAGGTGGTGATCAGCCCGCTGGATTCGCCGGAGGAGGGGAAAAGAGTGCGGACGCACGTCATGGATCCGACGGCGGCGGCGAATT
>JBGPEF010000206.1:0-8750 GCA_041482675.1 Tepidisphaeraceae bacterium
ACCCCATCCCCCGCCTGCCGGTCTGGAACATCGTGGTCAAGCAGGGCAGCGTGGGCTGGACGGACGACGGCTGGCCGGTGATGAAGGCCGGCGGCGCATGGTCGCTGGGCACCAAGGATTGGCGCTCGCTGGATGAGAAGACCGAGAAGGTTTTCTCACGCCCCGAGGATGTTCCCCCGCCGCCGGAGTTTGTGCTGGATGTACCCATCACCGCCGCCGCGACGCGTTCGGCCACGCACCCGACAACCCTCGCCACCACATCGCCGGCCACCCATCCGGCCGCCGAGGCGATCATCCTGCCCGGCGAAAAACCCCTGCTCCGCGATCCCGATGGCAACTGGTATTTCGATGGCAAGACCGCCCTGAAGGTGGTCAGCAAGGACGGCAGGGTCAGGATCTGGCCCCTCCCCGGCGCGGCCGCCGGCGAGGCCGAGCCCTGGCTGGTCCGCACCGACGATGGCCTGCTCTTCCTCTTCAACCAACCCGGCCGCCTCCTGCGCATCCGCCCCACGCCCAGCGCCCCCGAACCCTTCGACCTCGAAGCCACCTTCTCCCGCAAAATCCCCAACGATCCCCCCACCAGAATCTGGCTCGACCCGGCCGGCCGAATCATCATCGCCTTCGGCGGCAACCAGCTTGCGATTCTGTTCCCGCAGGGTTTCATTCCCCCCGCGACGGACCGGATTATTCCGGCGGGAGAGCAGGGCGTCGCTGGCGAGCAGTAGGGGATTTTGGGCTGGGAAAAGGTAAGGATTATTTCGTGGACAAACCGAGCCCCATCGCTGATATATGTACGGTGGTGAATGCAATGCCCTTTTTCTTGTCGGGCTTCTTTGGTGTTCTTTTATTCTCCCAAAGCCCCCCCATCCCGGCGCGTAACACTCATCATGTTGCGGAGCGCTTCGTCGGGTGTGATGTTGGGGAGCGAAAGGAGTTCATCCGATGAGCCTACGGCTTCTGATTCTTCGGCATGATGGGATTATAACACCGCCGTGACTGTCCCCTTCCCTAGATCCTTCGGCCAACCTAGGCTTATAAGACGTGACGCGTACCGATTTCGGACCGATGATGTCTAGCGGCAATGTTGCAATAGATCCCGATGGCGAAGAAGAGTTCCGAGAAGGCGAGAGACCGGCGGCTGCTTGGCGCGGTTGACTCCGTCCTTGCGCCATCATTGCCAGCTATTCCCCCTGCGCCCCTACTTAAAGAAGCTTGGTCTATTGTTGTTGCCGGCAACATTGATCCGAGGCAGCACCATCCACTCTGGTACCAGCAGATTGGATGCCTGTCCGAAGAGGAGTGCAAGGCGGCAATGGCCAAGCCACTCGCAATTACTCCACCTTTTGCAACTTTTGATACGGGTACTCTTTTGGTGGTCGCTCAGGAGGATAGATGGCACATCCAAACAAGCGATCCGAACAGTCGAGCCCGACTGATCGAGATCACGGACACAGTGTTCAAGAAGCTATGGGAAGCTCCGGTCATAGCCTTCGGCATCAATTGCCGCTTGTTTTCAAAAACCCGAGCCATGAATGTAACGCCCATACTCACCAAAAAGCTTCTTGGCGCCGGCCTCGGACTCCCTCTGGACGCAAGTGCTGACACAAAAATAGTTTGGTCGGCACCAACCACTGATTATACGAGTACGGCATCCATCGGAACGATGCCTATAGCGCAGGATCACGTCTTGATCACATACGACAGGCACCATCCGATACCGCGCTCACCCGAGCTGAAATACTTTGACTTGGGGGAATTCGTGGCTAAATTTGCGATGCGTGCGTGGGACGATGCACGCGCTTTTTTAAGTGGTGTGGTAGACGAAATAAACCGCTCGGCGGAGCTGAACCATGGCGTTTAATGCCAATCTTCTCGCAGCTGGCATCGCTTTTCAAGCTGCGACATTGCCGCCACAGCGGCAATACGTCCCACCGCGAGCCATTACGAGTAACCTTCTCGGGGATTGGGTCGACACTCAAACCAAAACGGCCTCTTCATCCGCAGAGGCTCCGCCCGTCGCTCTGGTGCCAAATCGGGATCATCCTATTCAGGCTCTCATCGACGGGAAAACGGTTCAATTCCCAAGCAACCAACAGAGAGTAGAAGCCCTTCTTAAAGAGTGGGACAGACTTTGCGATCGTGGCTCGTCGGTTTCGGATATTATTAATGATGCGTATGGGCAAATCGTCGCCGTCGGGTGGGAAGCGATCACGCTATTGCTGCGTGAGGTACAGAAGCAGCGCAATCAATGGTTCGAGGCTCTCACATGGATAACTGGCGTTGACCTAAGTACGTCGGAAACGCGCGGCAATGCTCGCGCCCTGCGCGCAGCGTGGATCAAGTGGGGGACGGAACATGGATTCATCGCCTGAGACCGCCAAAGGGACGTGGTTCACGGACCACCTCGGCGGGCTGCGCGAGGAACAGTGCAAATTCACCAGCAAGGCGACGGGGGACTATAACTGTGTTGGATTCGTCGTGGGGGATTATCTTTGGTGGCAACCAACGGGTAGGCGTGGCCATCATTGGCCGGAATCCCTTCGTCTCCCCCGATTACGCCGAAACGGAATTCCTCCCGCCAAGGCGTATGTGACCGCGCTAAAGACTGTGGGATTTGAGGTATGTCCGATCCAAAACGCAGAGCCCGAAGAGGGGTTCGAGAAAGCCGCAGTTTATCAGGGGGTCGACGGCACATTCACGCACGTAGCCATGATCTGTGGCAAGGAGGTTTGGAAGAGCAAGCTGGGTAACTACGAAGATATTGAGCACCCGCCACCTCCCCAAAGGGTCTTTGGCAGCTTTGGGACTGTGTACAAATACCTCCGGCGCGAGATCAGGGACGGCGGTAAGCCGATTCCCGAAGAATACCGCATTTGACCAGTCCGTCGATCCTCTTGTGATTCCTAACCGCAGCCCAGCGCCTTTGTGTGAACTGTGTCTGCATCGCGGCGTCGTTGAAAAGATTTCGTTTGGCGCGAACAAATACCAACCATGAACGTATAGATAATGTGAGAAGCACCAACACCAGAAAGGGGGAAATATGCTCTCGTCTCATCTACCCAGCCGTACCCCCGCCCCCTCCGCGCGCCCTCGATCCCCCTCTTCAATCCGGTACCGTTTTTTCCGTCCACAGCACCCGTTTCCCCTCCCAAAGAACTCTTCAGGAACCGCAAAGTACCGCTTTGGTACCGGAAAGTACCGGTTTTCCCCCGGTTTTTTCACACTTTCTTGCCCCGCCCTCTCCACAACCTTCGTCCCCCACGCATTTTACCCGCCGGCACCCAAAACCACCCCCCGACGAACATTTTTTTCCACCCCTTCCACCCCCACCTGCCAAACCGGCACCACAAACCACCCTCCACAAACCACAAACAGACCAGAATCCAAAACAAAGCCACGGGGGAAAAACAAACCCACCAAACGAACCCAAAACCCCCGCCAGCATCTCAAAACCGCCACTTCTGTATTCGCCCCCCGCCCATTTTCTTGACGAAACAAAGCCACCGAAACTCAATCCACCCTCAACTCTCCCCATAAACCGGCACTGCCGCCCCATTGATCAACTTGGCATCCTCACCGCACAGAAACAGAATCACCCGCGCGATTGCTTCGGGCTTGGGCCATTTGGAGAAGTCGGCCTTGGGCATCATTTTGCGATTGATTTCGGTGTCGATAATGCTGGGGAGGACCGAATTGGCACGCACGCCTGTTCCTTTCAGGTCGGCGGCGAGGGAATCGATCAGGGCCAGGGCGGCGGCTTTGGAGGCGGAGTAGGCGGCCAGGGCCGGGGAGTGATCGAGGGCGGCCTTGGAGGCGATGTTGATGATGCAGCCGCGGCCGGCTTTGAGCATGGGGCGGAGGGCGGCGCGGGAGAGGACCCAGCCGCTGCGCAGGTTGACGGTGAGCATTTGATCGAGGGATTTGCCGTCGGCGTCCCAGAATTTCTGGCCGCCGACAAAGCCGCCGAC
This sequence comes from Tepidisphaeraceae bacterium, assembly GCA_041482675.1. Lineage (GTDB taxonomy): Bacteria > Planctomycetota > Phycisphaerae > Tepidisphaerales > Tepidisphaeraceae > JBGPEF01. The sequence continues at coordinate 3,969 of JBGPEF010000206.1, forward strand.
GGTGTTGACCAGGGCGTCGAGGCGGCCGCGTTTGGAGAGGTTTTTTTCGATGAGCTGGAAGACGGCCGATTCGTCGGTGACGTCGGTGATGTGGCCGTCGAGGCGGGAGGCGTTGGCAGCGGCGGCGGATTGGAGGGCGGCGAATTCCTCGGGTTTGCGGTAGGTGACGGCGACGTTGGCGCCCTCTTCGAGGAAGGCGAGGCTGACAGCGCGGCCGAGGCCGCCGGTGCCGCCGGCGACCAGGATGGTTTGGTTGGTGAATTGCATTGGCACTCCAATCGCCTACCAGGGCAACAGCCGGAATGTGTCCACATCCTTGATCTTCTGTCCCGGCTTCTGTTCGATGACCTTGACCCATTGCTTGGACCAACTATCGAGGATCGCGTGCGCGTGTGTGTACCACTTGAAACCACGGAGGTCGATAATCGCTGCCTGCTCGTACTCACGATCGGCGGCCAGCATCACGATGTCGCCGGTGGCGGCGTCGCGAACGCGAGCCTCGAAGGCCACCGTGCTCTTGTCGTTGGCCGCGCCGCGCACAGCGCTGACACCCAGGCCGACGCCGAAAGGGGCGTAGCCCAGCGCGTTGAGGGCGACCTTGCTGGGGACCAGCTCGATGAGGGCCATCTCGAAGACCAGGGCGCGGGGCTGCTCGGTGGGGGCATCGACAACCTGGAAGCGATGCCTGGGATCGTCGCGGAAGGCCTTCTTGAGGGCGTCACGGGTGTAGATGCCGATGGCGTGCACGTCGCGCTCGATCTCTTCTTTCCGCTCGCCTTTTTGCCACTCGGTCATGGCCAGCATGTAGGAAGTGCTCACGTCGGCGACGTAGAGCGTGTCGTACTGTTTCCAATCCACATCCGGCTTGCGCCAGAATTTGTTGAAGGGGAGCGAGGGGTCGTACTTCATCAGTTCCGGATCGGCGAAGCCGGCGCTGGGCGCGGGTTTGGCCCGGCATCCGGCCAGCAGAGCGGTGGTGAGCAAGGCGAGGGAAAGCAGAATGCGTTGGAAAATCTGTTGCATGTTGAGATCCTAAGCGAGTGAGGCGGTCAGGGTTGGTGGAATGGCGCGGCGAAGCCTATTTGGCCATCGAAGGGACGATCGTACCGCAGTGCGCGCAAAAAAGAACCCCGTAGGCGTGGGTGAGACCTACGGGGCAAGGAAGGGAGAAACACTTCGTATATTTCGATACGAAATGAGGGCAGGGCGGTTCGGGGTTTTTGATGGAAAAACAGGTGAGTCAGGCGGACTGAAGGACGCTTTGGACTTTGTCGGTGAGGGTGGACCATTTGATGTCGGGCCGTTTGTTGATGGTGACGAAGTCGCCCAGGAGCAGGATGCTGGCGACGCCAGGGATGGCGAAAAGCTTGGCGGCGAGGGGGTGGTCTTTGGCCTGCTCGGCGTTGAAAAAGCTGGTGGGCTGAGGGGCGATCTGGCCGTCGAGGATGAATTTGGCGGCGTTGGGATTGGGGGTGGGTTGAATGTCGATGACTTTGAAGGGCATGAATTGCTCCAGAGGCGGGAGGAAGTTTACGTCCGAGGAAGTTGAGGGGGAAGAGGAAGCGCTCGCCCTGCGCGAGCGGCGCGGCAACCTAACGGTGTGCTGAAGCACACGTTACAGGGGAGACGATCTGCGATATGCGGGACCCCCGTGCGCGGCGGGAGTCAATTTTAAATTCAAGCTTTTTTGGAAATCGGGCCGAAAACCCTTGCAAGCTGCGCAGAATGTGGCGCATAATACGTCGTGGCTGAGTCTGGTCGGCCGTATACCGGGCATCACTGAAACGACGTGTAGGGCAGAAGTATTCCGGCGGGCGCTTTCACCGTCCTGTAAGCGCTGTCATCCGCCGAATCATTCGACGCCAAAGGGCACGGAAGGCGTCGCGGGCGAGTTTGTCACTCTTGCCCGCCTCCAACTTAATAGAAGCGTTTGAAACTGAATCGATCCTGTTAGTCCCGAGGGAAGGTCAGGTGTGTTTTTCCCGACCCTGTCCGTGGCAGGCATTTTCACGGAGTCAGCGGACAAGCGAGGGACAATGCGGACGTAGGGCTTCGGCCCGGGCAGATTGCGAAGAAAGGGAAGACGACAGCAACAACTGGCATCCGGCCGCTGCGCCAGGCAGCGCGGGTGATGTGTTCGCAACTATGGGCGTCGAGCGCGGAGTAATTTGTAATGCGCTATATCAGTTCTCTCGAAAAAGCGGACGTGACCAAGCGGGGTAGTGACAGGATTGAGACGAAAGTGAGGCGGTGGCTGGCGGGGGCGATTGGCGGGGTGGCGATGCTGGTGGGAGGAAACTGGGCCCGCGCGGCGGGAGCGGTGAACACGCCGGACAGCTACTTTCCGATTGGGGTGTGGAGCCAGCCGCTGAATACGTTTGATAAATGGCAGTCGCGGGGGATCAACACTGTTATTAACTACGAGCCGTACGGCGGCGTGGACAGCATTGATGCGTGGTCGAACGCGGCCAATGCGCACGGCTTCTATCAAATTCGCCAGCCGCGGACCAATCCGGCGGCGGATTTGAATGAGTCGCGGCTGCTGGCGTGGTTGCATGCGGATGAGCCGGACCTGCACAACACCAGCCCGTCGCTGCTGGCGGCGGATTATGCGAAGTGGAAGGCGGTTGATCCCGGCAAGCCGGTGTTCGTGAATTTCTCGGGCGGAGAGCTGCTGAACAAGTGGACGCCGGAGGCGACGTATCAGCAGTACATGCAGAGCGCGAACTGGATTGGGAATGACATGTATCCGGTGACGGGGTGGGGCCGGCCGGACTGGGTTGATCTGAGCAAGACGATCACCGACCGCAAGAACGAGGGGATGGCGGTGAAGAAGCTCTCGGATCTTTCGGGAGGGAAGCCGCAGTGGGCGTTTATCGAGACGAGCAATCAGAAGCTGTCGTGGATACCCAACCCGCGCGGGGTGACGCCGGGTGAATTTCGCGGGCAGGTGTGGGATGCGATCATCAATGGGGCGAAAGGGGTTGCGTATTTCCCGCAGCAGATCGGGAGCGGGTTTCGGTTTGACTTGACGCCGGCGGATGTGGTGTCGGAGATGACCACGCAGAATGCGCGGATTCAATCGCTGGCGCGGGTGTTGAATGCGTCGGCCGCACCGGCGAGCGACAAGATCACGCTGAACTCGACCCTGCTGGAGGGGGCGCGGAAGAATTACGATGGGGATCAGTACTTCTTCATTTTGAACATGTCGAGCAAGACGCTGGCGAGTCAGGCGGTTGTGCTGCCGGGACTGAGCGGGTTGACGAGCGTTGGAGTGTTTGGGGAAGGACGGGACCTGACTTTCGCCAATGGACAGTTGGTGGATCAGTTTGATCCGTGGGAGATGCATGTTTACCACGCGGATTTGGCTGGGTTTGGGATATTGGCGGCGGCGTCGGGGGAAGCGGCCAGTCCTGGGCCGGCGGTGCCGGAGCCGACGGCGGTGGGGATGATGCTGGTGGGGGTGGTGGGATTGTGTGTGAGACGAAGAAGGTAAGCGTAGGGCATGCTTTAGCATGCCGCGGTGGAGCAACGGCATGCTGAAGCGTGCCCTACATTTTGCACTACAATAGTTGTGAAGAGAAAGCGCGGTCGATGTAGAAGAAGTCGTCGGAGTTGATGGAGTTGCTGTAGTCGAAGTCGCCGTCGGCGTAGGCGGGGTTTTGGAGATTGGAGCTGAAGGCGGCGTCGATGCGGGCGTAGTCGTCGGCGTCGATGTCGTTGTCGAGGTCGGTGTCGCCGATGAGGGAGTAGCCCAGGAGGATGGAGTTGTCATCGACGGACTGGCCGGCGAAGACGGATTTGATGGGAGCGCCGCCGGAGTCGTTGAGCATGATGCCGAGGGTGTGGAGGCGGTCGGGGCCGAGGGTGGAGGTGAGGATGCCGGGGCCGGTCCATGCGCCGCCGGAGCGGGCGGAGCGGATGCGGTCGGTGAGCATTTGGAGCATGGCGAGGCGGGTGGCGCTGTCGGCCTGGAGGATGAGCGAGCCATCCTGAAGGTCGAGGCGAGCGTCGGGGGAGATCTGAATCTGGTTGAGGCGGAGAACGTTGTGGCCGGAGGTGAGGGCGGCGCGGGAAGAATCCTGGAGATCGAGACTGGTGAGTTTTGGGGAGCCGAGGAGGGAAAGCTGCGCGGAATTTTGGAGAGTTACGTTGAGAGAGGTGGTGGCGGAGGGTTCGGCGAGCTGGAGGGCGAGGCCGTCGAGAGTGAGTTGGTCGGAGCCGCCGCGGCCGTTGAGGCCGATGATGTTGAAGAGATTGGGGTCGAGGGAATAGGTGGGGGGATCGTTCAGAGGAGTGTTGAGGAAGATTTCGGTTTGGTGGGATTGGGGGTTTTCGCGGATGGTGAGATTGTCGTCGCCGCTCGTGCCGGGGAGGTACCAGAAACGGGTTAGGCTCAGGAGATACTCGCCGGTGCCTGCGCCGGTGAGGTGGATGCGGTAGTCACCGGAGATGGAGGCTTTGGCGGTGATGAGGGCGTTGCGGCCGTCGAAGGAATTGTCGTCGGTGGCGATGAGTGCGCCGAGAGGGTCGTAAAGTTCGAGAGTGGGGTCGAGGGGATTGTCGGGGCCGCCGGGGGTGGAGGTGGAGAGTTGGATGGTGTTGCCGGTGGAGATGGGGAGGGAATACCAGTCATCATCAGAGTCGGCGTAGCCCAGGACGTTGGAGGCGGAGGCGAGCGATTGGGCCTGGGAGATGGTGTCGTTGGCGCCGAGGTCGAAGGTGGAATCGCGGGTGACTAGCAGCGTGTAGTCCTGGAAGCGGTCGCCGGAGACGCGGGCG
>JBGPEF010000207.1:0-8724 GCA_041482675.1 Tepidisphaeraceae bacterium
CACCAGCTCGCTGAGTGTCACCGAAATGGCCCAGGCGACCACCCGGCCCAACCGCGTCGTCGGCCTGCACTTCTTTAATCCCGTCCCCAAAATGCCCCTCGTCGAAGTCGTCCGCACCGATCTGAGCGACGACGTCTCCCTCGCCACCGCCGCCTCCGTCGCCGCCAAAATGGGCAAAACCGCCGTGCTCGTCAAAGATGCCCCCGGCTTCCTCGTCAATCGCGTGCTCATTCCGTATCTCGTCGAAGCCCTCGTCCTCGCCGAAGAAGGCGCATCCATCAGCCACGTTGACCAAGTCATCAAGAAATGGGGCATGCCCATGGGCCCCTTCGAATTGCTCGACGAAATCGGCCTGGACATCGGCGCTCACGTCCTCAAATCCGTCGGCGACCGCATGGACCCGCCGCTCCGCGTTCCTCCCGCCATCGGCACCGCCCTGTCGAAAAAATGGCTCGGCAAGAAATCCGGCCAGGGCTTTTACATCCATAGCAAGAAAAAAGGCGTCCAGCCCAAACTGAATGACGAGCTGGCCGCGATGCTCGTCACCCGAAAAGGCATCACCCATACCGACGAAGAAATCGAGCGCCGCCTGCTCCTGCCCATGGTCAACGAAGCCGTCCGTCTTCTTTCCGAAGGCGTCACCGACTCCGCCGACACCATCGACCTCGCCACTGTTTTCGGCCTCGGCTTCGCCCCATTCCGCGGCGGCCTGGCCCACTTTGGCGACAGTCTCGGCGCCGACAAAGTCGTCGCCCAGCTCGAAGAACTCGCCGCCAAACACGGCTCCCGCTTCACCCCCGCCGCCCCGCTCAAATGGCTGGCCGAAAATCATCGCCCCATCGCCGACACAACGAAATTCCAGCCATCGCACCCGCCAGTGCGGCCGGCAGAAACATCAGTCCGGGAGTCCCAGGAGAGCGTCGTCTGTTCGCCACGCATTTGAGTTCGCAACCAGGAGACCGTCATGCCGACCTTTAAACGCCGGGACCAGGAAGAATTCGAGAAGGCCAAGGACCTCCTCGAGGGCGCGCCCGTCGCCGAAATGGGATTCGTCAAATCCCTGTTTTTCGGCCGGCTCAACCTCGAAAAGGTCATGCCCTACCCCAAGCAGAATCCCGACGATGCCCAGCGCGGCGAGGAACTTCTCTCCAACCTCGAGATGTTCCTCAAGTCCGAAATCAACGCCGACAAGATCGACGCCGAAGAGCGCATCCCCAAGTCCGTCATCGATGGCCTGGGCAAGCTCGGCGTTCTCGGCATGACCGTCCCCAAGGAATTCGGCGGCGGCGCTTACAGCCAGACCGCCTATTGCCGCGCCCTCGAACTGGTCAGCCGCTATTGCGCCTCCACCGCCGTCCTCATCGGCGCTCACCAGTCCATCGGCCTCAAGGCCCTGGTCCTCATGGGGAACGACGAACAGAAAAAACAATTCCTCCCCGACCTCGCCACCGGCAAAAAACTGGCCGCCTTCTGCCTCAGCGAGCCCGAAGTCGGCTCGGATGCCGCCAACATCCAGACCACCGCGCGCCTCAGCGAAGATGGCACGCATTACATCCTCAACGGCCACAAAAAATTCGCCACCAACGCCGCCCTCGCCGGAATGATGACCGTGATGGCGAAGACTCCCATCGAAATCGACGGCAAGGTGAAAGAAAAAGTCACCGCCTTCATCGTGACGCCCGATCTCCCCGGCTTCGAAGTGGTCTCCCCCAATCGCAGCAAGATGGGCATCCGCGGCACCTGGCAGGCCACTCTGAAATTCACCGACATGCGGGTCCCAAAAGACCGAATCCTCGGCCAATTGGGCAAGGGCCTGAAAGTGGCCCTCAGCGTCCTCGACTACGGTCGCTGCACCCTCAGCGCCGGCTGCGTCGGCGGCTCCAAGCAACTAATGGAAATGTGCATCAAGCACGCCCTCAACCGCAAGCAATTCAGCCGCTCACTCAGCGAATTCCATCTCATCAAGAAAAAGATCGGCCTGATGGCGCAAAACATTTTCGCCATGGACGCCCTCACTTATCTCGCGGCCGGCATGGTCGATCGCCATGAAGGCGACATGATGCTCGAAACCGCCATTTCCAAGCTCTTCTGCTCGGAAATGATGTGGCAGATCGCCGACGATGCCCTCCAGATTTTCGGCGGCGAAGGCTACATCCGCGAAAACGGCATCGAGCGCGCCGTCCGCGATGCCCGCATCAACCGCATCGTCGAAGGCGCAACCGAAGTGATGACTTCCTTCGTCGCGCTGGTCGGCATGAAAAATGTCGGCGAGGAATTCGAATCCATCCTCCGCGCCAGCAAACACCCAATCGGCAATTTCGGCCGCCTCGCCAAATTCGCCTCCAGCCAGTTCTCCGACGTCGTCATGGGCAGCGGCGCCAAACCCGGCCGCGACACCGGCAAGCTCCATCCCAAGCTCCACGAAGAAGGCCGAATGCTCGCCAGCCTCACCACCCGCCTGGCCCGCTCCGTCCACAAGCTCCTGCGGACCCATCGCATGGAGATTTTGGATATGCAGCTCCTCCAGGAGCGCATCTCCTGGTCCGTGGTCGAAATGTTCGCCATGGCCGCCGTCATCAGCAAGCTCCAGTCGATGCTGGAATCCCACGGCAGCAACGGCCACAACGGCAACGGAAATGGCAATGGCAACGGCGTCGAAGATGCCCTGAAGCGCGATCTGCTGATCGGCAAAGCCTTCTGCCATCGCGTCTACGATGCCATCAACCATCGCTTCAACACGCTTTGGCGTAACCGCGATGACGAGCTCCTCGCCGTCGCCGACACCGTGCTCGCGAAGCATTGACCGTATGTGCTGATTTCGCAATGTAGGGTGCGGCTCGCCGCACCAATGATTCCCGGAGGGTTTGTAGCGTGGCCGGCCGTGCTTTAGCATGCCGGCCATGCTCTCTTTTGCGATCGACCCCGACATTCGCAAAGCCCAAACGCCTCCCGCGTCCTTCTACACCGACCCTCAAACCTTCACCGCCCTAAAACAATCCGCCTTCTCCCGCTCCTGGCAATTGATTGCCGACGCCGACGTCATCAAAGCCCCCGGCAACGTCCACCCCTGCCCCTTCCTCGACGGCGCAATCGACGAGCCTCTCCTGCTCACCCGCGACTACAGCGACCAGATCCACTGCCTCGCCAACGTCTGCACCCACCGCGGCAATCTCGTCTGCGAAGGAAGTGGAACCGAAAGAAATCTCCGCTGCCGCTACCACGGCCGCCGCTTCGACCTCGACGGAAAATTCACCTCAATGCCCGAATTCGAAGGCGTGGAGAATTTTCCCTCCCCGAACGACAACCTCCCCAAAATTCCCCTCGCCAAATGGTCCCGCTTCCTCTTCGCTTCGCTATGTCCCTCCGCACCGCTGCAACAAGTGTTTCAACCCATGACCGACCGCCTCGCCTTGCTCCCCATCGATCAATTCCAACCCGACGCCACTCGCAGCCGCGAATACACCATCCGCGCCAACTGGGCCCTCTACATCGACAACTATCTCGAAGGCTTCCACATCCCCTACATCCACGCCTCCCTCAACGACGCCCTCGACTACAACAACTACACCACCGAGCTCCTCCCCCACGGCGTCCTGCAAATCGGCCTCGCCGACTCCAACTCCGAAATCTTCGACCTCCCCCCATCCTCCCCCGACGCAAATAAAAAAATCGCCGCCTACTACTACTGGTTCTTCCCCAACCTCATGTTCAACTTCTACCCTTGGGGCCTCTCCATCAACATCGTCCGCCCGATCTCCGTCGATCTCACCAAAGTCAATTTCCTCACCTACATCTGGAAACCCGAAAAACTCGACCGCGGCGCAGGCGCAGGCCTCGACCGCGTCGAGCGCGAGGATGAAGCCATCGTCGAAGCCACCCACCGCGGCCTCAAATCGAGCTTCTACACCCGCGGCCGCTATTCCCCCACCCGCGAAACCGGCCCCCATCACTTCCACCGCCTCGCTGTCGCGGCGGGCTCAATGGGAGAAAAAGGGTAATACCTCAAAAGGGGGTAAAAGAAGGGGTATTAGCGGTTAGCTTCACCTCCATCATTGCCCCGCAGCTTTGTCCGCCGCAAATTCCACCATCCCCGCATCCGGCCGCTCCGGCACGTGCAGCCGGATGTACTCCTTGCTCGTTGCCCGATGGCACGCCATGCAATTCTCCAACTGCCCCTTGTAAGCCGTCGTAAATTTCGCCTTGTCCTTCACCTTGATCGTCTGATCGAGATCCTTGAGCGAGGTCTGCTCCAGCGCATCGAGTATCGCCCGCAAATCCACCTCGCGCCCTTCCCGATCCTTGCGAACCGGAATCACCCGCACCGCCCATTTCAAATGGGATCTCGTCTCATCCGCATAAAACTGCGCAAGCGGCCAATTCTCGTTCTGCCCCGCGAACCACAAATTCGCATAGTGATATCCCACATCCGCCATCACATGCGACTGGTCCGTCACCATCCCTTTCAGCCTCGCCACCTCCGCCTTCAGCGCGGCCATTTCATCGTTCTTCGCCGCCGCCGCATCCGCCGCGTGTGACGGCGTATCGATCACCCGCAAAATGATTCCGCCGATCATTGCCCCCATCAAAAAAACGCAAAACACACCCCACCACCGTGAATGCCGCATGATCGTCTTCCTCCAAATGTCATTCCCGCTTGAAATCAGGATGCTCCCGATTCCCCCCGGCCTCAAGGTACGCAATCAGGTCGAGAATCTCCTCCTTGCTCAAAGTATCCACCAGCCCCTCCGGCATCGGCGAGAGCCTCGAGAGGCTGCGCGATTTCACGTCGCTCTTCCTGATCGTCACCTTCTCCGGCTTGAGCGGATTGATTTGCACGATGATGTTCTCCGCCGTCTCTTCCAGGATGTGCCCATCGATGACATCGCCATTTTTTAGGCGGATGGTCGTGTTGGCATACTGCTCCGAAACAACCTTCGACGGTTCGATGATCGATTCGAGGATGTCCCGGCGCCCAAATCGCGACGCAATCGCGGTCAGGTCCGGCCCGACTCCGCCCGGCGCGGGAGAATCGGCCATCTTATGACACGCGCCGCACTGGGCCACATCATAAGCCATTCGCCCCCGCCCGAAATTGCGACCCTTGCCCACCTCCGCCAGCGCTGGAAGCAGGTCATCCATCTTCCAGTTCTTCACCACCGGCCGCGGCGCATTGGCGCGCGGCGGGCGGCCGCGCTCGATGGGCTTATACGCCGCCAGAATCTCAGCCAACTGGGGCTCCTGTTTCTCCGCATCGGTCAGGGTCGCCAGCGCCTCGTTGCGAATGTTCGTCAAATACAGGTTGTACTCGTTTCCATTGTTGTACCGCGTCCCCGCCTCCTCGAACCACCGCAACAGCGCCTCCGGATGCTTCGCACTTCCATGGTCCGCGTTGAACCACGCAAAAAAAGCGCGGCGCAATTCCCCCGTCCAACCCACCTTGATCTGCCGCAGGTAAAGCAGGTATGCAATCTGCTCCTCCCGCGTGGCCGCGGTCTGCACCAGGATCATGGTTCGCTCCACGGCCTGCGGCGCATTCAATGCCAGCAATACCTGCGAAAGCTCGGTGTTCAGCTCCGATGAGTCGCTGGGAAACAGCGGGTCCAAATCGGCGATGATCGCTTTAGCGGTATCCGCTTCGGGCAAACCATCTCGGCTGATCGCCACCGCAAGCGTCCTGACCTTCTGCAATCGAAGATTGAGGTCCAGATTCGCCGTGGGGATCTTCGCAAGAGCCCCGAAGAGCTCCGCCGCGGATTCTTTCCCTCCCACTCGAGCCAGCGCCAGCAGTGCCTCGATCCGCGCCTGGGGATTCCCATTTTCCGCAAGCGCCTTGGACTTCCATTCCGAAACCGGCTGGGCCTCAATGGCCACGCGGGCCGCGAATCGAGTGAACCGATCATCGCTTCCCAGATGCGCCCAGGCCGTCCCCACCGCCGCTGGATCGACATGATCATGAAACGATTCGAGCTTATGGCGCAGCGCCCGCGCTTCCTCTCCACTGCTATCGTGAGCATCGGCGGGCGTCGTTGGCTCAGCGCCGGTATAGGTCACCCGGAACAGATATCCCTGCGTGTTACGCCCCCCGCACGCAAAATACAGCGCACCATCATCGCCAACCGCCATGTCCGTCAGGTTCAGCGGGAATTTCGGGCCGGTGCCACGCAGCGATTTTGGCGCGACAAAGTTTTCCCACGAGGCCGAGTAGCTCGCCCCCTGCGGCGTCATGTGTACCGCGATGAGCCGGCCATACGACCAGTCCATGATGTACAGCGCCTTCTGATACTTCGCCGGAAATTTCGCTCCATATCCAAAAACCACGCCTGTTGGACTCCCCAACCCGATATCCACGACCGGTGGCAGCGTGTCTTCGCAATACGTTGGCAGCTTTCCGCTCCCGCCGCGATAGCCAAAGTCCGCCCCGCTGGTTGCGTGAAAGACTCGAGTCGGACGATACCAGGGCAGTCCCCAGTCCCATTCCATATCGCTGTCGAACCCGAAAACTTGTCCATCGGCATTGATGGCAATGTCATAAGTATTGCGTTGCCCCGCCGCGAATCGCTCGATGTTCTTCCCATCCAGGTCCATCCGGTGAATTGACCCGCCCGGCGGTCGCTCCCCGTTCATGAATCCACCCTCACGCTTCGCAATCGCCCGGTCCTCGCCATAATTTCGCTCGGGCGAGTTGGCCGCGACATCATTCGGTTGTCCGGTCGCATTCCCCGCGACGATAAACAGATGCTGCTTATCCGGCGCCAGCACAATGCCATGCGCCCCATGCTCGCCCGACCCATTTTGCCAGCTTCGCAGGCGCTCGATCGAGCTGAAGCTGCCATCGCCGGCCGGATCGTGAAGACGATAAAGGCCATACACAACCTGCGCTCCGCGCCCCCGCGGTGCATCGCCGGCATTGCCCCCGGCGTCAGCCGGCAACTGCGCAGCGCCATCGACGTAAAGACTGTCATTGACGCAGAGGATGCCCATGACCTCCGACACCGGCAGCTTCAGCACCTCTTCCTTGACGACTTTCCCATCCGCAAGCGTCAGCCGCGTGAGTGGCTGGCCACGCTGCCCGCCCAGCAGCAGACGCCCCTTATCATCCTTCGCCGCGCAGATCCACGATCCATGTTTCTGCGGCTCGGACCGGATGACCAGCTCGAGCTTAAAGCCCTCGAGTGTCTGAATAACCTCGCTCGGATCATCCGGCAGCGCGGCCCCGCCGCGCCCCTGTGCTCGCACCGGCGCGGCCACCGCAAACATCATCACCACGACCGCCAACCCGCAATTGAATCGTTTCGACACTTCGCCTCCTCAGTTGATACTGCTCGTTTTAATGCATCATCCCCCTACGCTCCAGCATCTGCGCGATCTTTTCCGGCGTCGGGGAGACGCAGCAAAGCAAAAAACAAGAATCGCCCGGATTTCCCGGGCGATCCCGATTCTTCCCGACGCTTGCATGGAAGCAAATACCCCCAAGGGGGGTCGAACAGTCGGCAGAAAAGTCTGGAAAATCGGGATCGGACAAAACAAGCGGCGCACAATCCGGCGCACTTGGAACGGATACGCCCCAAAACACGCAGGCGCCCGACGACCCAGATTTAGCGATCATCTGTGATTCCTGGTCGATCCTGCCGAAAGCCTTGAAGACCGGAATTCTGGCGATGGTCGCGGCAGCGAAGTCAGCGTCAAAATGAAAACTCCTGCCGGATTGCACTTCCGCAATCCCTCAGTTTCCGCATAGTCCGCATCACCGACCTTCGGTTCTCTCCGTGAGCGGCGACAGGACAGGAACATACCCCAAAAAAGCCTGAAAAACACCGGCTAACGACAAAGCGCGGCACGGAATCCGGCACAGTTGGCGGCGATTCCGGCTTCGCCGGGGCTATCGCGGCCATAATGCAACTCCCCCTCTCCGATGCTGAAAAGGCCGAAGCTCTCCGCCGGCTGTTGCGCTGAGCGTGCCCTGGAATTTGAACAAGTTGTTTCTCGCGACAAGTCCTGCGGGGAGGGCTCGGGCGCCCTACAATCGCATTTGAGGGTGAGGTCGGCCAAGTCACCTGGCAATTGACCGGCTGGTGCGTGTGAGGTCGATTGCATCAGATCTGGGTGGCCTCGATCCAGAATGCTGCCGCGATCACAAGAAACCGGCGGTTGCGAGATGTGGACTCTCTGGCGTTGACGTCGGTTCAAACCGCTCTTACCATCGGAGCACTCATGGCCGGCGTGATCACCAGACTGATCTCCACCTTCACCTCCAGTGCCGTGCTTTTTTGCAGCCTCCTCTGTGCATGCGCTTCGGGGCATCGCGGGGTGGTTGGGCTAGGGAGCGCGTTGAAATTCTCCGTTGCGATCGCCTGGATGCATGATCCTCTCCACTGAGATTACTTCGAAAGCATGGAGAATGGGAAGCGGCGAAGCGGAGGATGAACAAGCCGGCAAACCGAGCAGCCTGGGTTTGTTTTTGCCAAAAAAAGTATGCGCGAGGGAGGCGGAAGCAGCGTTTCTGGACCGCTGGAGAGAGGTTTTGGAGTGGGATTCGTGAGTTGGTTTTTACGGTCCGTGTTCCGTCTGTGGAAGCTCGGCTTGCGCGATGCCAAGGTTCTCGTATGCGGCTTGGAGGCCTCGATTGTTCAACAGCGAGCCTGCATGGAGTCGGCCGTCATCGCGGTTCTGCGGCCGCGGTCGCGTGTTGGGGTTGGGCGGGAGGAGTTTTGGTGCTGCCCAAAG
>JBGPEF010000208.1:0-8665 GCA_041482675.1 Tepidisphaeraceae bacterium
ACCAAAGTTTAAGAGAAGTCCAACTTCAATATCCGTAGCACGAAGTTCATTGAGCAATTGCGCCTCATGTGCTTGCTCCAGTGCCCGCGCACTCTTGAGCTCCAGCAACACCACGCCTTCAACCAGCAGGTCGGCCTTGAAAAATCCAACTTCAATTCCCCGAAACCAGACGGTAATTGGGACCTGTTCTTGCACCCTCAGCCCCGCCGCTCGAAGTGCTATTGACATCGACTTCTCATATATCGTCTCGAGAAATCCATAACCAAGCTCATTGTACACGTCGTAGAAGACAGAAATAATCTTCTCCGTCAGCAGGATGTGCTTAAAACCCACCGTGTAGTTGTTCATTCCGCCACCCACCTCTCGGCCGCAAAATCCCTTCCTGATCTGCGTAAATCTGCGGCATCTGCGCCATCTGCGTTCAACTCTTCTATTCCTACCGGACCACGCTCTTCCCGATCAGAATCGCCTCCGCCAGCCGATTCGTCATGACTTGATTGCGATAAACCAGCGGCAGGAGAAATCGCAGATTCTGTTGCGGCCCCCGGAGATAATCCCCCAGCGTCGTCCTCCATTTTTGCCGGTAGGCCTGGATCGCATCCTGGAGAAATTGCTCCTTCATCGCCTTCTTCAAAACCTCCGCCGCGTGGATGGCCGACCAGCAGCCGGGATAAACATCCTCTCCCGTCGCCGAATAAAATCCCCCGGCCGGCCCGATCAGCAACGTGCGATTGGCCACCCCCTCATGCGCGAGGGCACCCCCAAACGGCAAGTCCATCATCTCCACTCCCCCTTCATCAATCTCCAGCGGCGATTTGAAAACTCCATGCGCCAGCAGGACCCCCGCCCAGTGCCGCAACAGCCCGAGCGGCGGATTCGCCCCCACCGTTTCCAGCGGCTGCTCCACCGCCATCTGCATGTGCTTGGGCCCGGGAATAAGCCACGCCCACGTCAGCAATCCCTTCAAATCCAATGACATGGGCATCAGCGGCCGGCCGCCTAAATCCGCCATCTTCGTCCCTTTGAGCTTCACGAACGAGTAGCGATGCACCACGCCATGCTCCCACTCCTCCGGCAATCCCAGCAGCTTGTGCTGCTGCTCGCCCAGATCCCCGGCCAGCACCAGTACCTTGGCCCGCACCATCTCCTTCCCCACCGTCGCATCCAGCCCGCTCTCATCCAGCCGATGAATTTGCAGAATCTTCGGATTGCACAACTGAACACCGTGCCCCCTGGCCAGATCGACCATCGCCGCCCGCACATCCTTGAGCTGCGTCACGCAGGTGACGGCCGACTTGCTGCGATATTCGCTGGCGGTGGCCGGATCGTCGGCCAGAAAGCGAATCCCATAAATCCCCACCGCCTCGATCTTCCGTTTGAGCCCGCTGAGCATGGGATGCAAATCGAACAGCGCTGGATTCATCAGCACCAGCCGCTCCCCGCTCGGCTCGCCGGGAATGCACGAGTGCATCACCGCAAACTTGGTTTTGTCTTTCAGCAGCGCTGCCGCCAGAAACGCCGACGGATGCCCGCCCAGGACCAACACATCCACCTGAGGATTGCTCTTCGCCATTATGTAGCACGGGCATCTTGCCCGTGTCTTCTTTTTCAAAAAAGTGTGCCGCTCAACGTGGCACGGGCGCCTCGCCCGTGATCGCTTTGAGATGATAGCGGCGACCACCCAAATCCAAAATGCCCCCTCCGCTGTCCGACAAGAATCCCCCCGCAACTTCTGCTAATATCCAGCATGGCCTCTCTGAGCTACCGCACCGCCGGCGAATCCCACGGCCGGGCCCTGATTTCAGTAATCGAGGGGATGCCCGCGGGCATCACCATCGATGTTGACCTGATCAACGCCGAGCTGCGCCGCCGCCAGGGCGGTTATGGCCGCGGCGGCCGGCAAAAAATCGAAACCGACATTATCGAAATCCTCTCCGGCGTCCGCCGCGGGAAAACCATCGGTTCGCCGATTGCGCTTCAGCTCATCAACAAAGATTCCCGCCTGGACGATGCCCCGCCACTTTATCGCCCTCGCCCCGGCCATGCCGACCTGGCCGGCTCGATTAAATGGCTCACCACCGACTGCCGGGAAGTCCTCGAACGGGCCTCCGCCCGCGAAACCGCCGCCCGGGTCGCGGCCGGCGCTCTCTCGCGCTCGCTCCTGCGCGAATTTGGCATCGACGTCTTCGGCTACGTCCTGGCCATCGGCCAGGTGACCGCAACGGTCGATTGGTCCAGGCCGATCAGCGAATTGAAAGCCCTCCGCGATGAAGGCGACATCTTCAAAGACTGGGTCGGCACCCCCGACCGCTCCGCCGCCGAAAAGATGCGCGAAGCCATCCGCCATGTGAAGATGGAAGGCAACACCCTCGGCGGCCTGGTTGAGGCGCGCGTCTTTGGCTGCCCTCCCGGCCTGGGCTCGTGCGTCCATTTCGACCAGAAGCTCGACGCCCGCCTGGCCATGGCCGTCATGTCCATTCAGGCCTTCAAGGCCGTGGAAATCGGCATGGGCAAGGATGTCGCCGCCCTTCCCGGCAAATCGGTCCACGACGAAATCTCCTTCGACCCCTCCCAGAAACACCTCCCCACTCTCGGCTTCACCCGCCGCACCAACAACGCCGGCGGCCTGGAAGGCGGCATGACCAACGGCCAGCCGATCATCGTCCGCGGCGCTAAGAAGCCCATCTCCACCCTCGGCCCGCAGCAGGCCCTCGAATCGGTCGATCTCAATACGAAGGAATCCAGCAAAGCCGGCTATGAGCGCTCTGACACCTGCGCCGTTCCGGCCGCCAGCGTCATCCTGGAGAACGTGGTGGCCTTCGAAATCGCCCGGGCCTTTGTAGAGAAATTCGCCGGAGATTCGCTGCTGGAAGTGCGGGCCAATTACGACAATTTCCTCGCCACCGCCCGCAAACTCCCCCTCACCTGACCCTTCCATAACCGCCCGCTATCTGCCTATTAAACCCTTGCATTTATAGCTCCTGCGCTGGCATAATATGCGTTAACTCCGGCCGCCCTATGGCGGCAGGGGTGTCATGTCATGTCGGTCAGCATCCATTTCGTCGGGGCTTGTCTGAAGAGGAGTGCGCTATGAATGCCCTTGAACGTTCCAAAACCAGCCGGACGGGTTTCACGCTCGTCGAGCTGCTGGTGGTCATCGCGATTATCGCCCTGCTTATTTCCATCCTGCTGCCCGTCCTCTCCAAGGTCAAACGAAAGGCCCAGCAGGCCGGCTGCGCCAGCAACGAGCGCCAGATCTTCATGGCCATGACTATGTTCGCCAATGAACACAAAGGCCATCTGCCGCGCTCCTACTTCGTCGCCGAGCTCTCCAGCGACCCAAACCTGGTCAAATTCACCGCCTGGCTCCAAAAGATCGCAGGCGCGTCGGGCCATATTGATATGGATGATGACAGGGGCGCACTCTGGCCGTACATCAAGGGGAAGCAGACGCGCGAGAAGTGCCTCAAGTGCCCCGGTGATGAAGGCGAAGCCCTCGCCGGCCATCCGATCAACAACGCCTATCCCCGCAACGTCAGCTATTCCTTCAACCAGTTCATCTATCGCGATGTGAACAACATTCCGACGTGGGGCCTGCAAATGGCCCGCGTCAAGGAAAACTCGCAGCGCATTCTCATCTACGAGGAGCTGGCCCCCAACGATTCCTGGAACATCATCGGCTTCAGCGGCGACGATGTTCCCTCCGGCCGCCACAGCGCCAACATGAGCCAGGGCTATCGCAACCAGCCCAATACCACCGAGTACAAAAACAAGGGCCGGGGCAACTTCTGCTTCTTTGATGGCCACGTCGAGAGCCTCTCGCCCCGAGAACTGCTCCCGCCCACCCAGGGCGGCAACATAGGCTCCGAACGCTATCACTTCCCGCTGGTAAAAGGTGATCGCACGACCTGGTAATCGATTCATGGTCCGCCCAACTCCCCCGCGCGCAATAAGGACGAACCTCGTGTTCGCCCGCGTAATGCCGTTACAATAATTCCGCATGCCCACCCCCGATTCCGACCGCCTCCACCAACTCCTTCTCTCCGAGCATCCGGCCCTGTTCTTCCAGACGATCGAGGAGGATGAAGCACTCCGGCTCGCCATCGACACAGCGCTGGCCAATGGCATCGAGATGTGGGCCTGGTCGATGTCGCGCGGGCTGCACGACCCGACGCTGAAGGATGCCGTGCCGATTCCGGATACGGAACATCCGGCGGCGGCGCTTTATCACCTGATCCACCATAGCCAGCGGAAACTGGCCGTGCTTCTGGACATCGCCGGCCATCTCAAGGATGAGCGGACAATGCGGCACCTGCGCGATGTGATCAGTAAATTCGCACAGAGCGGCGGAACGCTTGTCTTTATTGATCCCGGCGAGCTTCCGCCGGCCATTCGCGCCATGGCGCGGCCGTTCGAGCTTTCGCTGCCTGATGCCAAGGCGCTGGAAGACCTGGTGGTGGAAACGATCAAGTCGCGCAACAGAATCTCGCCCATCAAGGTCGACATCGAGAAGAAGCACTTGCGCACCATCGTCCGCAATCTGTGCGGCCTGACGCGACGGCAGGCGCGGCAGGTCATCATGGATGCGATCTGCACCGACCAACGGTTTGATGCGGGGGATGTGAACCGGATGCTGGCCGAGAAGCGGCAGTATTTGCAGGGTGAGGGCTTGCTGGAATACGTGGAAGCGCCGGTGGATCTGGAGGAAATCGGCGGGATGGCCAATCTGAAGCGCTGGCTGGCGCAGCGGGAGCAGGCGTTGAGCGACGATGCGGCCGCGTTTGGGATTCCAGCGCCGCGCGGCGTGCTGATGCTCGGGGTGCAGGGCGCGGGCAAGAGTTTGTCGGCCAAGGCGGTGGCCACGGCGTGGCATCGGCCGCTGCTGCGGATGGATCCGGGCGTGTTGTTTGACCGATACATCGGCGAATCGGAGCGGCGGCTGCGCGATGCGCTGCGGCAGGCCGAGATGATGGCGCCGGTGATTTTGTGGATCGATGAGATCGAAAAAGGCTTCGCATCGGCGGCCAGCCAGAGCACAGATGGGGGGCTTTCCAAGCGGATGTTCGGCACACTGCTCACCTGGATGCAGGAGCACCACGCGCCGGTGTTCTTGATCGCGACGGCCAATGATATCGAGGCGCTGCCGCCTGAATTGTTGAGGAAGGGGCGGTTTGATGAGATCTTTTTCATCGATCTACCCAATCTGGAAGCGCGGGGGCAGATTTTTTCGGTGCATTTGAGGAAGCGCAAGCGCGATCCGAAGAAATTTGATCTGCCCGCGCTGGCGGCCGCGGCCGAGGGATATAGCGGGGCGGAGATTGAGCAGGCGATTGTGTCGGCGCTGCACGATGCGTTTTCGGGGAAGAGCGAATTGACCAGCGAAGGGATTTTGGAAGCGCTGAAGCGCTCGCCGCCGCTGTCGGTGACGATGCGGGAGAAGGTTGAGGCGTTGAGAGAATGGGCAAGAGGGAGATGCGTCCCGGCCGATTGAGGGGTTCGATTCGATTTTTTTTTTGCCGTACCCCGTTTTTGGTGGATAATGCGGTAATGGATGCGCTGCCGCCCATGGTGCGCGGTCGCCATCTGGTTGCGAAGGGCAAGGCGGCTGGTTGAGCGCCGGGCGTCGGACGAGGGCTACAGCCATGAAATTCGCGCGCATCGCGTTCCCCCTGCTGTTAATTATCTGTTCTCCGGCGTTTTCCGCGCTTTACACACAGGACTTTGAGGTCGATTCCACGCCAAGCTGGATGGTGAACAACGGCCCATCGGATGCGGCGACGAATTTCTTCTTCGACTACTCCTCCGTTGGAATTCCGGCGGCCCCCAGCGGCGCGGGCACGCGCGGCATGAAGCTTCAGGCGAATCAGGCCAATGGCATCTTCAGCGGCGTGAGCGTCTCGCCCACCGGGCAGAGTTTTAGCGGCAATTACACCGTCAGCTTTGATTGGTGGGGCAACTTCAACGGCCCATTCCCCGCCGGCGGAAGCGGCTCCACCCAACTTTCCACGTATGGCGTCGGCACGTCCGGCACCGTGGCGCAGTGGCCCGGCGGCACGCAGGACAGCGTCTGGTTCGCGGCCACCCCCGATGGCAACTCCGCGGCCGACTGGCGCGCCTATTCCTCGGTCGCCGGCGCAAGCTATCCCGACGGCAGCCCCGTCTACGCCGCCACCTCGCGCAACAACTCCAACGCCTACTACGCCAGCCTCGGCGCCAACACGGCCCCGCCCGCGCAGCTTGCGCTTTTCCCGCAGCAAACCGGCACCACGCTGGTCGGCTCGGCCGGAATGGAATGGCACCAGGTGCTGCTGGACGTCTTGGGCAATCTCGCCTCCTGGAAGGTCGATGGACTGCCCATTGCCACTGTCGATCTCACCACCGTCGTCCTCGGCGGCGGCAACATCTTCTTCGGCCACTCCGACAGTAACGCTACTTCGTCCACCGATCCGAATGACGGCGCGTTGCTCTTCACGCTGATCGACAACGTGGCGGTCAACGCGGCCGTGCCCGAGCCCGGGGCGATTGGGGTGCTGGTGCTTGGGGCGCTGATCACCCTTCGTCGCCGCAATCGTCGCTGAATCCGCGTAATGATGGAAACCCGCACGCCCAACGATGGGCGGTGGGTTAAGCACCCGGCCGTCCATGGCACGAGCGGTGGCGACAGGAGGAGGTGTTGGGGTAGGATGCGGGGGCATTTCGTGGGCTGAACTTTTCAACTCTAGCGGGAGCAGGTCATGAGGCTTTGGAAAATCGCGGCGGGTCTGGCGGCGGTGGTTTTTGTTGTCGGGATGATCGGAGTTGGCGCTGTCAAAGCGGCCGAGGAGGAGGGGCGGCCGGCGGAATTGAAGGTGCTGGATCGGTGGGTGGGGGATTGGGACCTGGAGATCACGGTCAAGCCCAGTGCTGAGATGCCGCAGGGTAGCAAGAGCACCTACAAGTCAGTGATTCGCTGGGCGCTGAACGACCGGTTCATCAAGTGCGAGGCCCAGGGAGAGGGGACGGCCGGCGAGCGGAAGTTCGCGGATGCGTTTATGTGGATCATCACGCATGACCCGCGGAGCAAGAACTACACGAGCACGGTTTTCTGGTCGACTGTGGCGAGCGGCGAAGCGGGCATGTGGGGCGGTGGGCAGCCGGGGATTGCGACCTGGGATGAGAAAGAGCAGATGATGACGACGCGGACGCAGGAGCGCGATAGCGGGAATCTGGGGATCGCGGTGACGCAGTGGATCGATAAGGATACGCATCGGTTTGTGCAATCGATAACGGAGAAGAACGGCAAAGTCCTGGTGGAGATGTCGGGGATGGCGAGGAGGAGGAAGTAGGCGGGGATGTCCGCCTCCCGGTTTCATTTCTGCGGGCGTAAATGGGATGGGTCGGCCGAGGTGGAGGTATTCATGCGGCGATGGTGGAAGTGGCCTGCGGCCGGGCTGTGGGTGGTGGTCGTGCTCGCACTGGCGGCGACCGAGGCGTTTGGAGCGGAGGAGGGGACGCGGAAGTTTCGGATGGGGTTTACGGGGTTCGTTTATGATTTCACGCCGGCGGCCATCGAGGAGTCGCGGCGGTTTGTGCGAGAGAATGGGGATTTGATTGCGCATCATATTGAAGGGGTGCCCTGGGCCGAGGCGCTGAGCGGGGAGCCGTTTTCGAAGGCGTTTTTGGAGGAGTGGGAGGGGAAAAAGGCCGGTACGCCCAAGGGAGGGAAGGTTTATCTGGCGATTTCGCCGGGGCGGGGGGAATTGAAGCTGGCCGAGAAGTCAAAGCCGATGCCGAAGGAGCTTGCGGGGAAGGGGTATGACGATCCGGCGGTGAGGAAGGCGTATCTGAATTATTGCAGGAGGGCGGTGGAGTTTTTCAGGCCTGATTACCTGGCGATCGGGATCGAGGTGAATGAAATTCACGATGCGGGGGCGAAGAAATGGAACGGTTACGTGGCGTTGCATCGCTATGTGTATGGTGAATTGAAGAAAGACAACAAGGCGCTGCCGATTTTCGCCTCCTGGACGCTGCACAACATGTTCAAGAAGCGCGGGGGGATGCTGGAGGAGTTTAAGAAGCTGATGCCGTACAACGACCTGGTGGGGGTGAGCTATTACCCGTTTTTCATGAAGGATGAGGAGCGGCTGACGGCGCTGGACTGGATGATGGGCGAATTCGGGCCATTCAAGAAGCCAATTGCGATGGTGGAGACCAATGACGCGGCGGAGCGGCTGGAATTTCCGGTCTCGAAGATGGTGATCGCGGGGAGCGAGCAAAAACAGGCCGAATATTACCGGCGGCTGCTGGGGATGGCGCAGGAGAAGGATTTTGAGTTCGTCGTGAGCTTCGTGCATCGGGACTATGATGCGCTGTGGGAGAAGATCAAGGCATCCTCGCCGGAGCTGTTTATTGCATGGAAGGATTGCGGGCTGGTGGATGAGGAGGGAAGGGAGAGGGAGGCGATGGGGGTTTGGAAGAAGTATCTGGGGATGAGGTTGGTGGGGGGATGAGAAAGAGCGGGATGGATTCATCTCCTCGCTACCGGAAGTCCCCAATCACACAAGTTATAATTCTCTCGTGACCCTCCTCCGGGTGCGTGACAGTTTATGCGGCCCTTGCTTTTGAAGGGCGCCCCAACCAGTAGTATGTCGACCGCTGATCCTCGCTGAGCCACATGCTCCGCAAC
>JBGPEF010000209.1:0-8658 GCA_041482675.1 Tepidisphaeraceae bacterium
GTCTGCTTGATCACCGAGTCGTACTGCCTGGTCTTGTCGGCGATGGTCTTTTTCGCCACCTGAAGATCCGCATTGGCGGTGAAAAAGAGGACCGTGGAAACCAGGAACAGGATCACGAAGACCACGAGCGCAGTAATAAGGCCCGCGCGGGAACCGGGTTGACTAACAGCAGCCATGGGGGAAACCTCCGCAATGGTGTGAAAACATCGGTGCAGACGCTACGGCAGAGTGGCTAATTTAACGAGTGTGGATGCGTTGGGTCAAGGAAAAGGCATATACTTAGGAGAAGAAGTCAGAATTCAGAAGTCAGAATTCAGAAGCAGGTTAGGAAGCCTTTTGGCATGGGCAAGTCGTTTTACATCATTGACGGGCACGCACAGATATTCAGGGCGTTTTATGCCCCGTTTCGGGAGCTTTCCAGCCCGACGGGGGAACCGACCAAGGCGACCTATGTCTTTACGCAGATGCTGCTGAACTTGATCGCGCAGCGGAAGCCGGATTATCTGGCCATGGTGATCGACAGCGGGGATGAGTATGTGTTCAGGAAGGAGATTTATCCGGAATATAAGGCCAACCGGCAGGCGACGCCGGTGGATCTGGAGCCGCAGGAGAAGCGGATCCTGCGGATCGTCAAGGATGCGGGGATTCCGGTTTTCGCGAAGAGGGGGTTTGAGGCGGATGATCTGATTGCGACGATGGCGAGGAAGCTGTGCGATCAGGGGTGGGACATTGTGCTGGTGTCCAAGGACAAGGACCTGCGGCAGCTCATCAATGACTGCACGCGGATGTATGACGTGCAATCGGATACGTTCACCGATGCGGCGAAGATGGAAGCCGACCTGGGTTACGGGCCGGGGGAGGCGATCGAGGTGCAGACGCTGATGGGGGACAATATAGATAACGTGCCGGGGATTCCCGGAGTGGGGGAGAAGACGGCGGCGAAGCTCATCAAGAAATATGGCAAGGCGGAGGCGGTGCTGGAGCACCTGGGTGAGCTGACGCCGAAGCTGCGGGAAAATTTTGAGAAGTTTGGCGAGGTCCTGCCGAGGACGCGGAAACTGGTGACGCTGAAGAACGATGTGGAGTTCGAATTTCGGCCGGAGGATTGCAAATTTTCTGGCGTGGATATGAACGCGCTGAGGGGGCACTTTGAGGAGCTGGGATTCAGCGCGCTGCTCAAGAGATTAGGATTGCAGGAGGGGCAGTCGCAGGAGGATGTAGATGTAGCGCGGCGGATTCCGGCCCGAAAGAAGCAGGAGGGGTTTTCCGAGAGCCTCTTCGGGCCACCGGCGGGAGAGCCGCAGGCGCCCGCGGCTCTTCCAACGCTCACTTCGACGGATTGCGACTATCGCCTGATCACATCCGAGCGGCAGTTCACGGATTTTCTGGCCGAGCTGAAGAAGCAGAAACGGTTTGCGTTTGATACGGAAACGGATGCGCTGGGGGCGATGAATTCGAATCTGATTGGCCTGAGTTTCAGTTGGAAGGAAGGCACGGGGTGGTATGTGCCGGTGAAAGGGCCGGCCGGGTGTGAGCATTTGCCGTGTGAGAAGGTGTTGGCCGCGCTGAAGACGATTTTGGAGGATCCGAAGGTTGGAAAGATCGGGCACAACATCAAGTATGACCTGCTGGTGATGCGCAACGCGGGGATCACGCTGCGCGGCATCGTGATGGACACGATGATCGCGGCGTTTCTGCTGGATGCGAGCCGGATGCAGTTTGGGATCGATCAACTGGCCCGCGATCTGCTGAATTTCAAGAAGATCGCCACGACGGAATTGATCGGGAAGGGCAAGGAGCAGGTGGGGATGCACCGCCTGCCGCTGGAGCAGGTGGCGAGATACGCGGCCGAGGATGCGGATGTGGCGTGGCGGCTGGGGGAATTGCTGCGGGGGAAATTGTCGGAGCTGAGTGCGCTGCAAAAACTGAATGATGAGCTGGAGACACCGCTGGTGGATGTGGTGGCGGAGATGGAATTCAACGGGGTGGCGATCGATCCGGGGATTCTCAAGCAGCAGAGCGAGGTGCTGGGGATACGGGCCGATGCGCTGCGGGGCGAGATCATGGAGGCGGCGGGGTGCAGCTTCAATCCGGATTCGACCAAGCAACTGGCCGATGTGCTGTTTAATAAGCTGGGGTTGAAGGTTATCAAACGAAACAAGACGGGGCCGAGCACGGACGTGATGGTTTTGGAGCGATTGGCGGCCGAGCATCGCTGCCCGCGATTGATTTTGGAATATCGAAGCCTGGTGAAGCTGAAGAATACTTATCTGGACAATCTCACCGATTATGTGAACCCGCGGACCAACCGGATTCACGCCAGCTTCAATCAGACCGGAGCGGCGACGGGAAGGCTGTCGTGCTCCGATCCGAATTTGCAGAACATCCCGATTCGGACGGATGAGGGGAGGCGGATTCGGCTGGCGTTCGTGGCCGGGGGTGAGGACAAGGTTCTGCTGACGGCGGATTATTCGCAGATCGAGCTGCGTGTGTTGGCGCATTTCACGGAGGAGCCAGCGCTGCTGAAGGCGTTTGAGGCGGATGAGGATATTCACCGGGCGGTGGCGGCGGAGGTGTTCAATGTCTCGCTGGATGCGGTGAGCAAGGCACAGCGCGGGCAGGCGAAGACGATCAACTTTGGGATCATATACGGCGTCTCGGCGATGGGATTGGCGCGGCGGATCGAGGGGTTGACCGTGACGGCGGCGCAGGATTTGATCAATGCGTACAACAAGCGGTTTCCATCGATTCTCAAGTTCATGGACAAGTGCGTGATGGATGCGCAGGCGAATGGATTTGTGGAGACGATTTTGGGCCGGCGGCGGCGGATTCCGGAGTTGCAAAGCCCGGTTCTGGCGCAGCGGAATGCCGGGGAGCGGATGGCGATCAACTCCGTCGTGCAGGGATCGGCGGCGGATCTGATCAAGGTGGCGATGCTGAACATTTTCCGCCGGCTGAAGGAGGAGAAGCGGCCGAGCAAACTGCTCATGCAGGTGCATGATGAGCTGGTGTTCGAGAGCCCGGCGGCCGGCGTGGAGAAGGAGGCGGCGATGATCAAGGAGGAAATGAACCGGGCGATGACGCTGAAAGTGCCGCTGAAGGTGGAGGTGGGATGGGGGAAGAATTGGCAGGAAGTGAAATGAATTTGCGATTTGCAATTTGCGATTTGCGATTGGGGAGAGTGGATGGCGGTGAAGTTGAACAGTGTGGTGCCGTGGGGGCGCTCGTTTGATGAGTATGTGAGGATGTTTGCGCTGTCGGGGGAGGATTTGGGGAAATCCATTTTGGATTGCGCGGGTGGACCTTCGAGTTTTGGGGCGCAGATGCGCGAGCGGGGCGGGCGGGTGATTTCGGTTGATCCGATTTATCAGTTTTCGGGAACGGAGATTCGCTCGCGCGTGGAGGCGGTAAAAGATGACATGATGAGGCAGGTGCGGGGGCAGATGGGGCAGTTTGTGTGGGATTATATTCGCTCGCCGGAACATCTGGAGGAAGTACGCATGGGGGCGATGGAGAAGTTTTTGGAGGATTATGCGGGGGATGCGGGGCGGGAGAGGTATCGGGTGGGGTCGTTGCCGAAGTTGGAGTTGGGGGATGGGGAGTTTGGGCTGGCGCTGTGTTCGCATTTTTTGTTTCTGTATTCGGATTGGCTGGATGAGGCATTTCACGTTGCATCCGTGCGCGAGCTGTTGAGAGTGGCGGGGGAGGTGCGGATTTTTCCGGTGACAGAAATGGGTGGGAAAGTTTCGCCGCATCTGGGGAAGGTGCGGGAGGAGTTTGAGACGGAGCTGGTGGGGGTGGGGTATGAGTTTTTGCGGGGAGCGAATCAGATGCTGGTCGTGAGGTGAATTTTCGATCCTCGATCCTCGATCTTCGATCCTCGATTTTCGATTGGGGCGGAGGTAAAATGGGGCCATGGGTGGCGAAGATTCCATAGAATTGGAAGAGGCGACTGGATTGAAGCCGGAGGCCGATCGGCGGCCGCGGATGGCGGAGCCGCTGCCGGTGCGGCTGGTGGCGATCGAGGATGTGACGCTGCCGGCCATCGCGGGTGTGGAGGTGGAGCTGGATCAGTTTTACGTGGGCCTGCTGGAGTTCGCGCGGGATTCGGATCGGGAGCTGATTTACCGGGCGGATAATTTTTCCCTGCGGTTTGTGGTGCAGGAAATGTTGCCCCAGCGGGGGGTATATCGCCCGGCCCAGATCGAGGTGCGGAGCCTGCTGGTGGCGGAGCATAGACTGATCGAGGCAAAGATCGAGTACGTGCGGCAGAGGACGCTGACGCCGGGGGAGGAGTCGCTGGTCCTGCTGGACCCGGCCGGGAATTGGGTGGAATTGGTGGAATCGCGGGCGGTGTAGCGAAAATGCAACCGCAGAGACGCAGAGGCGCAGAGGCGCAGAGAATTCTATTCTGAGACACCGATGGGGCACGGTTCGACGCGGATGGGAAGAGTGGCCGCAGATGGCGAGGATTTGCGCAGACCGGAGTGGGGATTGGGGCGCGGGGGAGAGAAAAAGAAAGTGTTTCGGGGGGTGATTTTGGGCCGTGTTGGATAAAGCGAGGCTGGGTCGGGGGTTGGGGAGGGGGTGGGGCAAGGATTCATCAAAAAAACCGACAAAAACCGACCGAAAACGACAGAAACCGACATGAAACCGACCGAGAACCGACGTGGAATCGACCGGAGACCGACATGGAATCGACGTGAAAGCGACGGGGGAGGGAGGGGAGAGCGTGTGGGAGCGTGAGGGTGTGGGTGTATGGGCGTGAGGGAGCGTGGAGGGGATGAAACGTGAAACGTAGAACGTGAAACTTGAAGGTAGAGAGTCTCCCAGGGTACGGATGGGTGGGTGAGAGCAGAGCATTTCCTTCCCCCTTTCTGATGGTTCCTCAAGAGGCTATACGTTTTGTGGATTGATTTGTTCGGTTAAAATTTGGGTAATCGAAATATTTTTACCGCTGAGACGCGGAGGCACGGAGGAGGATGGCGGTTGAAGCAGCGCGTGGTTTGGACGACGATGCGGGTCCTGGGTGGCAGACCCCCTTGGACCTAAGGTTCCCCCCCTCCTTGGCCAAGAACTGCCGCCCATTTTTATTTGGCTGGGAGTTATTTGAGGGGTGACCCCTTTTCCGCGGCGGAATTCAGCCGGATTTCGGGTCACTCTGATATTCCAGCCTTTTGCATCGCCTGCATCAAACGTCTGACGTGCTCTAGGATTGCGAGCGCCTCTGTACTCGTATATTCCCGCCGCGTATGCATGACGTGATTCCTCCACGCATCTTTGATTCCTCTGATGTCCTGCAGAGCGGGGTTGTAAAACTCCTGAAGTTCTTGCTTTTTGGTGCCGCGACTAAGTTTCTGCAGCTTCGCATTCACGCGGGCCTGCAATTGATCGATAATATGTTCCCACTCGGAATAGGGCAGCGGCACGTACTTAACTTTCCCTGTCGGCTTTCGTCGCGCGACTTTTAAGAGCCCAAGATCAGCCGCTAAAGCCCGTAGACCCCATTCGACTGTTCGCATCAGGTGAAACACGGCTGCCGTATTGCAGTCTGCCGCTAAGCAATTACCAGCCTCACGAATATCATGTGTTGCTGAAGGGAACGCATCTTTCACAGGCTCCCCAAAAAGGTGTGGATTATCCACACATGCTATGAGACCTGAATTAACTTGTAAGAACCTGTATTTGGCAATGTTGAACAATAACGCTTCGGACATGTTACGCAGTTCAGTCGCCAACGATGAAGCGTCCATCTTGTTCGGGTTGTCTATGTGATAGAGGCTTATCTTGATTCTCTTAATCGCGTCATCTAACCCGGCTGACTCGCACATAGAGATAGCCTTGTGTGCAGTTTTCACAGCCCGATCGTACAGAGCATCTGAAATGTGTCTGTGACCTTGGTCTAGAGTAATTCGATCGCCGCAGGCGTCCTGAAGCAGTTGTAGGTTTTGAAAGACGTCTACAATCTCAATGACCACGAATTCATTCATGATGTCCCACAGGCTCCATAACCTGCCGGGACGATGACACTCCCCGGCGATAGTCATGGTATCACTACGGGGCTGGGAATCACAAAGGATGGGTTGCACAAGAACTCTCCCGTCTGCACAACAATTCAGCTAAAATGACGGCTTGTTGTGCAAAGCCCCCGAGGGGAAAGGGAAATCAGCAGGCTGAAGCCTGCACCACAAAATCGCACTGGCAGCAAGCTGCCAGTGGCACGAAGGCCGGGCGCAGGGGAGCGCGCGGAGCATTTGCGATAGAATCGGTGGAGTGTTCGCAGGCAAACCAATCATCGGTCTGGTCGGGGGCATCGGGAGTGGGAAGAGTTTTGTTGCGCGGATGTTTGGTGAGGCGGGGTGTTTGGTGATTGATTCGGATCAGGCGGTGAGTGAGGCGTATAAAAGGCCCCAGGTGAGGGAGAGGTTGAAGGAGTGGTGGGGGGAGGCGGTGTTTTTGCCCGGGCCGGATGGGGGGATTAACAGGAAGGCGATTGCCCAGAGGGTGTTTGGGGATGAGAAGGAGAGGAGGAGGTTGGAGGGGTTGATTCATCCGATCGTGGCCGAGCTTCGGGCGGAGGAGATGAGGAGGGGGGCCGGGGATGCATCGGTGAGGGCGTATGTGTGGGATACGCCGCTGCTTCTGGAGGCCGGGTTGGGGGGGCAATGTGATGCGATTGTTTACATGGAATCGACCGAGGAGGAGCGGTTGGAGCGGGTGAGGCGGACGAGGGGCTGGGATGAGGGGGAATTGAGGCGGAGAGAAAAATTGCAAATGCCACTGGACAAGAAGCGGGATATGGCTAATGATATGATTCGAAACACCGCTGGTGCGGACGAAGAGGTCCGCAATCAAGTCCTAAAAGTGCTTTCCCGAATTCTCGCTGGCCCCGTGATATAAAAGTGGCCCCGGTCGTGAAAGAGTCCGGAACCGCATTGCGGGTTAAGACCTGATGGGGCGGCCAGAACCGAAGTGAAGAAAGCGTTTATTTGTCAAGAGGATGTTGGGCGGGAGTGCCCGACCTGCCGGGGTTTCAAGAAGCGTCTAAAGCCGGGGCTTTTAATCGATTGATTGAGAGTGGCCGGAGCCCGGATTCTTGGTCGAGTTGACTAAGGGAAGCCGGAAATCGAAGGGCGGACGTGGGTGTTGGAATGTCGGGCAGGAGTGCCCGGCCCACGAGAGGCGAATGGAGTCAACGAACGTTCGCCAGCGGCCGAAGTAGTAATGACGTCCCCCCGCATACTTTCTGATCGCCGGCCGCGATTGTGAGGCGCATTGGGCGTTACGGTCAGAATTGGGCGGTCAGATGAATTGGTCAGGATGACCCGGGGATGACGGGCCGCGCAGTTGGCCCAGAAACAATCAAAACACCAATCGATAGTCACAGTTCCAATTACTCATTGCCTTTTTTTACCCGAAATTTTTGGGTTTGAATTTTTCTTAGTGGAGGCCCTTCAATGGCCAAGTCTACAGGTGGTGGTGGCGGCGGTGGAAAACGTCGGCCGCAGCAACACAGTCGCCCTCCTCGCGAGCCGCATCGCGAGCGTCCGGACCGTGATCGGGATGTGGATCGTCCGCCGGTGATGGATATGGCGGACGATGAGCCGGAGGTGGCCGCGGCCACCGCCGTGGAGCCCGCGCCGCCGCCGATGGCGCCCGAGCCCAAGTCCACGGGCGGGACGGGGGAGGATGTGGCGGATTTCGATCAGGAAACCAACGCCAAATATGAGCAGGTCAAAGGCGGCAAGCTCTATATTCGCGATCTCCAGCAGATGGATGTGCATCAGTTGCACGAGATCGCCAAGCAGGAAGGGATTCAGGATTACATCGGCCTGAAGAAGCAGGATTTGATCTTTCAGATCCTGCGCAGCCGGATTCGGCAGAATGGGCTGATGTATGGGGAGGGCGTGCTGGAGATCCTGCCGGATGGCTTCGGTTTCCTGCGCAGCCCGGAATACAACTATCTGCCATGCCCGGATGACATTTACATCTCACCGTCGCAGATTCGGCGGTTTGGGTTGCGCAATGGGCACGTGGTGCAGGGGCAGATTCGCCCGCCCAAGGAGAGCGAGAGATATTTTGCGCTGCTGCGGGTCGAGGCGATCAACGGGGAGGACCCGGACAAGATCACCGAGGTGACCAATTTTGAAGACCTCACGCCGCTGCATCCGGAAGAGCGGCTGCTTTTGGAGGCCGATCCGAAGGAATTGAACATGCGGATCGTGGATCTGGTGACGCCGATCGGCAAGGGGCAGCGCATGCTGATTGTTGCGCCGCCTCGCACGGGCAAAACCGTGTTGCTTCAGAAGATCGCCAATTCGATAAGCAAGAATCACCCCGAAGTGGTTCTAATTATTCTCCTCATCGATGAGCGGCCGGAAGAAGTGACGGATATGGAGCGCACGACCAAGGCGGAAGTGGTCAGCTCGACGTTCGATGAGCCGGCCAGCCGGCACGTGCAGATTGCCGAGATGGTGATCGAAAAGGCAAAACGCTACGTCGAGTTTGGCAAGGATGTGGTGATTCTGCTGGACTCGATCACTCGCCTGGCGCGTGCTTACAACACCGTCCAACCGCATTCGGGCAAGATCCTATCCGGCGGCGTCGATGCCAACGCGCTGCACAAACCGAAGCGCTTTTTCGGCGCGGCGCGGAATA
>JBGPEF010000210.1:0-8652 GCA_041482675.1 Tepidisphaeraceae bacterium
ACGGGCAGGAGCGGCGCTGATCATTATCGGCCGGGTTATCAGGACGTTTTTGGGCGGCATGGAGGCGACGGTTTTGGGGGAATTATCGCGCTGCGCGGGTGGGATTTTCGGACGGACCGGCTGTATCGGCTTTAGCGCGCAGGCGCATCTGGGGTAGCTGGGGGAAGCATTTTATTGGGTAGATGGGTTAAGCCAGGAAAAGGGGCCGGCCAGTGCGGTCCGGATGCGCAAAAGCAACTTGCCTACAAACCTGCGGAATTGTACGTCAAATCATGCTCACACCCCGGCCAAGGGTGCAGGCATGGAGTGTCGCGGCAGGAATGTCGGGCAGGTGTGCCCGACCTACAAGATGACGAGGGCGCATATGAAGCTGCTTTCCCAATCCACGTGGCGGAAGATGAAACTCGCGGTTGCCAGGGCATGCTCCAGATTCCCGCAACGCAGCGGCGGCTTCTCGCTTGAATCGATGGAAGGCCGCGCTTTGCTGAGCGGAACCGTGGGCCTCGATCCGCATTTCGGGGTCAATGGCGTGGCGCTGGCCGACTTTGGCGGCTCGGACTCGGGCATGACGATCGCCATGCAATCGGACGGCAAAGTGCTGATGGCCGGCCGCGCCTGGAACGGCAACGAATATGACTTTGGGGTGGTGCGCTTCAATACAGATGGAACACTGGACAGCAGCTTCGGCGAGGGCGGACTGGCGCGCGCCGATATGGGCTCGATCTTTGACACGCCGTACGCGATGGCGGTTCAGACCAACGGCAGGATCGTGGTGGTCGGGCAGACCGAAGGCATCGGCTATGACTTTGGCATGGCGCGCTTCAACACGGACGGCTCGCTGGACAGCGGCTTTGGCACCGACGGCAAAGTGGTCGTCGATTTTGCGGGCAGCTATGACCTGGCGTATGGCGTGGCGGTGCATGCCAGCGGCAAGATCACCATCGCCGGCACGGCGACGGACAGCGATTATCATTTCCGCTTTGGGCTGGCGCAGTTCAATGCCGACGGCTCGCTGGACAGCACTTTTGGCGACGGCGGCAAGGTGATGACGGCCTTCGGCAACCTGGACACCGAGGCTTACACGATCCTGTCCGCCTCGGGCGGGAAGTTCCTGGTCGCGGGCTATGCCTATGACTTTGAGACGGGCGGGGCGGACCTGGCGCTGGCCCGCTATAACAGCGATGGCTCTCTGGATACAACTTTCGATGGCGACGGCATGGTGGTGACCGACGTGGGGACGTATGACGAGTCGGTACATGGCCTGGCGCTGACCAGCGATGGCTCGATCATCGCGGCGGGCACGGCGGGCGGGGATTACCTGGTGGTGAAATATTCCTCGAGCGGACAACTGGATACGGATTTTGGCACCGACGGCAAGGTGTTCGTGGACTATGTGGGTGGCTATGACGTGGGGCATGCGGTTGGCATGGCTGGCGATCAGATCATGGTCGCGGGCGCGGCGGACATGCTGGGTGACATGGATTTTGGCATGGTGCGGCTGAACGCCGACGGCTCGGCGGATGAGACGTTCGGCAACAACGGCCTGCTGACGATCGACCTGGGCTCGTGGGATGATGAGGCGATGGGGATGGTTGTCGAGGGGAACGGCAATCTGATGGTCGGCGGCTTTGCGGTCAATGGGGCCGGGGACTATGACTTTGCCGCCGTTCACTACGGAACATTCACCGACGATACGCCGAATCTGCCGCCGGTGGCGGACCCCGGGCTTTCTTATAGCGTTGGCGAGGGCGGGAGCGTGAGCCTCTCCGGTGCGGGATCGCACGATGATGATGGAACGATCGTCTCCTATGAATGGGACCTGGACTATGACGGCAGCAACTTCACCGTCGATGCGACGGGAGTTGCGACGCTGTTCTCGGCGGCCGGGCTCGATGGGCCGACGTCGCGGATGGTTGCCCTGCGGGTTACGGATGACGCCGGGTGCAGCGATGTGACCACGGTGATGGTCAATGTCACCAATGCGAATCCGACGGTCAGCGTGGGCGATGATATGTCGGTCAACGAAGGCTCGTCGGTCGATCTGAGCGCGCTGATTGGGGATATGGGCGCGGCCGATACGCAGAGCCTGCTGTGGCATGTTTCGGCGAGCAATGGACAGGTGATTGCGGACGGGACCGGCTCGCACATGGTCTTTGTGCCCGCCGATAACGGCGTGTACACGGTTACGCTAACCGTGACGGATGACGACGGCGGCGTGGGCAGTGATACGGTTGTGGTGACGGCTCTCAACACCAGCCCGACGGTCAGCGCGGGCGATGACCAGACCGCCAACGAAGGCAGCATGGTCAGCCTCGGCGGCTCGTTCAGCGATCCGGGCAATGACTCCTATTCGATCCTGTGGCACGTGGTGGCCAGCAATGGCCAGGTCGTTGCAGATGGTTATGCCTCGGGCTTCAGCTTCACGCCGGCTGACAACGGAACTTACACGGTGACTTATACGGTCACGGATGATGATGGCGGCTCGGGCAGCGATGTGATGATGGTGACGGTCAATAACGTCGCCCCCACCGTCAGCGCGGGCGATGACCGGACGGTCAATGAAGGCAGCATGGTCAGCTTCAGCGGCTCCTTCAGCGATCCGGGCAATGACTCCTATTCGATCCTGTGGCACGTGGTGGCCAGCAATGGTCAGGTGATCGAAGATGGCCACGGATCAGGCTTGAGTTTCAAGGCACTTGATAACGGCACTTATACCGTGACGTATACGGTCACGGATGATGATGGCGGCTCGGCCAGCGATGTGGTGCTGGTGACCGTGAACAACGTTGCCCCGCATGTCTACGTGGGCACCACCTATACCGTCAACGAAAACACCCTGGTTAATCTTAACGGCGTTTTCAGCGACCCCGGCGCTGACACCTACGCCATGAACTGGCACGTTGTGGCCAGCAACGGTCAGGTGGTGGCCGACGGGTCGGGCACGAGCTTCAGCTTCACGCCGGTGGATAATGGCACTTACACCGTCACTTACACCGTGAGCGACGACGACGGCGGCGTGGGCAGCGACGATGCGGTGTACAACGTGCTGAACGTGGCCCCCACGGTCAATGGCGGCGCTGACAAGACAGTCAATGAGGGTTCGGCGGTCAGCCTGTCGGCGGTCGGCAGTGATGCGAGCCCGGTTGATACGCTCAGTTACCTGTGGCATGTGGTGGCCGGCAATGGCCAGGTCATCGCCGACAAGAGCGGCGCGAACTTCAGCTTCACGCCGATGGATAACGGGACTTATACGGTCACGGTGACGGCGATGGATGATGACGGCGGGTCCTCGACGGATACGGTGATGGTTACCTCGAAGAACGTGGATCCCCGCGGGGCGGTGGCCGGTGAGGCCAGCGCGGTCCGCGGACAGGCCCGCGCCTACACGGGCGGTATCGTAGACGCCGGCGCGATGGATACGCACCAGGTTTACTGGGACTTCGGCGATGGAACCGTGATCAACTGGCATTCGTCCACCGACGCCAATGCGCTGAAGGTCACGCACGCCTGGACCAGCACGGGCACCTACAAGGTGACGATGGTCGTCCGCGACGATGATGGCGGGCAGACCAGTGCCTGGCAGACGGTGACCGTGAAGATGATCGATCTCCAGCCCGACGCCGTCGATTCGAGCAAGCTGAATCTGGTTGTCGGCGGCACCATGGGCAACGACACCATCAGCTTCGACAACACCAAGATGAAGACGGGCACGCTGGTGACGATGAACGGCCAGAACCTGGGCCTGTTCAATCCCACGGGCCGCATCATCGCCTTCGGGCAGGCCGGTAACGATGACATTTCCATCGCCGGCGGGCTGGACATCGACGGCGAGCTGTGGGGCGGCGACGGCAACGACACGCTCAAGGGCGGCAAGGGTAATGACACGCTGATCGGCGGCGCTGGTGCTGACAAGCTTACCGGCGGCGGCGGCGTGGATGTGGTCTGGGCGGATGATATGGACATCGTAAGTAATGTCACGCTGGCCAAACAGAAGCTCCTGAACGCCTTCATGAAGACGGCGGTTGTCTGATGGAACACGGAGGCGGGGCGGCAAGTAGTGACGCCGCCCCGCCGGCCGGTGGATAGGGGGAATTCAGGTTGATTTTCATGCGGGGGCAGCGATCATGGGTCTGAAACGTGAAACGTGAAACGTGAAACGTGAAACGTGAAACGTGAAACGTGAAGACTTGAATGACGCTGAACGTGATCCAATCCAAAGATGCTCCGTGGTATCAGGAAGGGCTGAGCTTCAGTTGCACCCAGTGCGGCAATTGCTGCACGGGGGGGCCGGGGTATGTGTGGATCAGCGAGATCGAGATTGAGCGGCTGGCGGAGTATTTGAAGATCACGTCGCAGGAGGTTGTGGAGAAATATTGCCAGCGGCATGGCGAGCGGACCAGCCTGGAGGAGCGGCGGACGGCGGAGGGGAATTACGACTGCATTTTTCTGGAGGAGCAGGGGGGAACGCGGACAGGAATGTCCGCGCCACCGAAGCGGATGTGCACGGTTTATCCGGTGCGGCCGCTTCAGTGCAGGACGTGGCCGTTTTGGGAGGGGAATTTGATGAGCCGGGAGAGTTGGGAGAGGGCGGGGCGGAAGTGTCCGGGGATGGATGGGGGCAAGAAGTATTCGCTGGAGAAGATTGAGGCGTTGCGGACGGCGAAGGATTGGCCGAAGTAGGTGGAATAAATTGTCGGTTAAGGCGCTGCCCACCTGGGACGGTTCCTGGAGGGGGAGTGGGGATGCGGGTTGGTTGATGAAGGTGTTTTGGGGAGCAGGGGCTGGTTCGGGTTTTTCTTCATGCCGCAGACGCGGGGGGAGTACCCCCCGCACCCCCGAAAATCCGTTGAGTTAACGTCACCTGCGGTGACTCACTGAAGGCAGTTCATTTCATGCGGGGGAGGAAGGGAGGAGGGGCAGGCCGTTCGCGGCGTGATTTGGCTTCAAATGCACGGGCATCCGAAAATGCACGGGCATCCGAGTACGGCTGCCCATGCCACCCAGGAGTAAGAGGGGGAAAGGATTGGTTTTAGTTCAGGTCTTTGAGTTCTTTTTTGGCGGGCGAATAAAAGGGATCACCCCTGCCATGACGCCCGGAGACGGTCTGAAGTAGCGCCAGACCCGGAGTGAAAGAAACAAGATACCCCTGCGTTCTTTTCTGTTGTCAGGATGGTTTTTGATATAATCGATGACACGTCTCCAGTCGCAAGGAGCACCAAATGGGAAAGAAAAGAACAGGCTTCACCCTTGTCGAGCTTCTGGTCGTCATCGGCATCATCGCGCTTCTCATCGCGATCTTGATTCCAGCTCTGAATGCGGTGCGTGAGCAGGCCAATCGCGTCAAATGCATGAGTAATTTGCGGTCAATCGGGCAGCAGATGAAAATCTACGCAGGGGACAACAGGGACCAGTATCCGCGGACCACTTATGCCGATGGATCAGCCGCCTACTTCTTCTACGACGAGGCCAGACCCGATCCATTTGTAGGTCCCAACCTTCATGTGAACGACGTCACCGGCGGCATGTTCCTGCTGGTCCGTTACAGGATGCTGAAACTTGAAAACTTTCTGTGTCCTTCCAGCAACCAGGAACTGGATCGGGTTTTCTCAGCCAGTGGCGAGGAGATCCCTCCGACGCAGCGCACCAATTTCAGCAGGACTCATCCGGGAAGCGGCACCCTCAGCTATGCCTTCGCCAATCAATATCCGCCTACCTACTTTTACAGGGGCAGCGTGAGAGAATTCAAACATTCTCCAACTGCTCCGGCAGAAAACGCCATTGCCGCCGACCGCAACGATGGCATTGATCGCTATCGCACAACCAATGCTGATGCGCCGCGCGACGACATCAGGGCGATGAACAGCCGCAATCACCGAAGCGAAGGCCAGAACGTGCTGTTCAGTGACGGCAGTGTCCAGTGGTGCAAGACGCCGTTCGTTGGTTACGCCCGGGATAACATTTATACGCATGCCGGCATTGACCCCAACCAGGCTGGCTGGCCATGGGCTGCCGAGGGCCGATACGACAGCGTGCTCTTACCGTTTCTTCCGATATACTGATCCGGTCCCACCGGTTGACCTCAGATGCGGCGGCCGACGATCTACATCTTCTGCCCCGATCTTCCCCATCCCATGGGTGGGGTGCGCATGTTGTACCGACACGTGGACATCCTCAATGCCAACGGATTTGACGCCGCCATCGTTCATTCCTCGCCCGGCTTCCGCATCAACTGGTTCGAGCATTCCACGCGCCTGCTGCATATGCCCGTTAAACTCAAGGAGCAGGACATCGCCGTCTTTGCGGAAGTTGGCGGCGTGAAGATTGGCGGTTGGACTCCAGGAAATCGCAAAGTCATCTTCAACCAGAATGCCTATTACACATTCCTGAGATATCCCCTGGAAGGCCACGTGGAATCGCCGTACCTGCATCCGGAGGTGGTGGCGACGATTGTCGTCTCTGAAGACAGCCGCAATTATCTCCAGCACGTATTTCCGGCGCTGCCGATCCATCGCATTCGCTACAGCATCGATCCGAGGCTTTATTTCCCGCAGGAGAAGAAGAAACAGATTTGCTTCATGCCGCGCAAGAACGTGGAGGATGCCAAGCAGGTGCTCTACATCCTGCGCTATCGCAAAAAGCTGGCCGGATGGACGATCCGGCCGATCGACGGCGTCCCCGAGGCGCGGGCGGCGGAAATTTTGCGCGAATCGGCCATTTTCATGAGCTTTGGCCACCCCGAAGGCTTTGGCCTGCCGGCGGCCGAGGCGATGGCGGCTGAGGCGATTGTCATTGGCTATGACGGCCGGGGCGGGGCCGAGTTTTGGCCGGGACATGCGATCAGGATCGAGATGGGGGACACGCCGGGTTATGCCGAAGTGCTGGAGCGGCTGCTGGAGGAATATGATCGCGACCCAGCGCGGCTGAAGCAGATGGCGCGGGACGCGGGAAGATTCGTGCGCGACAGCTATTCGCCGGATGCGGAGACGCAGAGCATTGTTGAGTGTTGGAGGAGGGTGCTTTCAGCACGGCTGGGGGCTTGTTAAGGCACACGCTTAAAACTCCCCTGACGTGACACTCTCGCAAAGGGAGAGGGAGTTGATTTCTCAATTCAGGTCCTTGAGCTCCTTCTTTGCTGTCTCCGCGTAGGGGGTGTTGGGGAACTGGTCGATGACGGATTGAAACTTCTGGCGGGCGAGATCGGTTTTGCCGGCGGCTTTGTAGCTGCCGGCCATGCTGAGGGCGGCTTTAGCTTTGGAATCGACGGCCGCGCCGGTGGTGCGTTTGACGAAGTCGGGGTCTTTTTCATATTTGGCGACTTCCTCGGCGGCGGTGGCGGCGGCGGGGGTGTTGGCGAAGGCGCTGACGATGGTTTTGAACTGGAGGTAGGCCTGATCATCCTTTTTGGCGGCCTGGAGTTTTTGCGCGGCGGTGAGGGCGTCGGCGGCGCGGGAGATGCGCTCCTTTTCCTTCTCGGCTTTGTCGGCGGCTTCGATCTGGGCCTTGGCTTCGGGCATGGCGAGGATGGCATTCATCCTTTTGCTGGCTTCGACCGCGGCCGGCAGGCCGGTGAGGCGGGCGATGTCGCGGAGCTTGGTGACGGCCTGGCCGAATTCCTTCTGGTCGATGAGCTTTTCGGCGTCGTTCATGGCCTTGCTGGAGTATTCCTCGAGCTGTTTTTGGATGGATTCGATGCGGGGTGCGAGGGTGGATTCGGATTTGGCGTCGGCGGGGAGCTTGCCGAAACTCTTGATGGCGGCGGAGTAGTCGCCGCTCTTGATGGATAGCTCGGCCTTGTCGAGGGCGGCGGTGGCGTCGGCCAGGGACTTGGGATCGAGCAGGCGCGGGGGGTGTTCTTTGAGGATTTTGGCGAGGGGGTCGTCGATGCCGGCGGGATGGCCTTTCCAGAGGACATCGCCTTCGGGGCCGATGATGAAGGTGGCGGGGATTCCGCGCACGCCCCATTCGGTGCTGATCTTGTTCTGCCAGACTTTGCCGTCGAAATATTGGGGCCAGGTGAAGCCGAGATCGGCGGCGGTCTTGATCATCTTGTCCTTGGACTGATCGAGGCTGATGCCGAGGATGCGGACGCCTTTGGGTTGAAAATCATCCTTGAGGCGGACCATGTGGTCGGCCTCGGCCATGCAGGGGCCGCACCAGGTGGCCCAGAAATCGACCACGACGATTTTGCCGCGGAGGGCGGCGAGGCTGATGGGTGTGCCATCGACGGCCTGAAAGGAGAGGTCGGGCTTGTCGCCGACTTCCACGACGGCGTGGGAGAGGGAGGGGAGTGGAAGGAGGAACGACAGAGCGAAGAGAAATCTTTTCATGGTATGGACCCGGTTAGGGTGAGATGGTTTATGGAGGTTATAGGGTAGTTTTCAGGAGGGGAGGAGGCAAGGACATTGTTGCGGGGTGGACGGGCAAGATGCCCGTGTTACGAGAGGAGTTTGTGGGCCTGGGCGAGGATTTGGGGGCGGATTTTGTCGGCGAAGGCGGCCAGCATCCAGGGGAGGTTGATGTGGACGACGACGTCGGTGGGGTTGATGTCGGCGGAGCCGGTGACGGATTGGCCGAGGAGGCCGAGGTTGAAGTCGAGGTGATTGTCCTTCCAGGTGTGATCGAGTTTGGAGAATTTGTCGGCGTGGTCGCGCT
>JBGPEF010000211.1:0-8651 GCA_041482675.1 Tepidisphaeraceae bacterium
AAGATTTTTTTATTTTTGTCTCAAAGCGCAACAAGAAGGCGCAACTTGTGTTTGGGAAGGGAGTTGTGGGGACCCCCATCGCCAGCGCAGATTTTTGTAGCAGATACAAGGGGTGGGGGGTGAGGAAGAGTGAGCGTAGGAGCGTGGGCGAGTGTGGGGGACGGCGGCTGAAGCCGCCCCTATACAGGAGGGAGGTTTTTGGGGGGGGTACCAGGGGTGAGGGGTGAGGAAGAGTGCGCGTAGAAGTGTGGGCGAGTGAAGGGAACGGCGGCTGAAGCCGCCCCTACAAGGTACAGGGGGAGCGTTTAAACAGGGGGGCGCTTTCAGGTTTTAAGGTTCGGGGTTCACGTTTCGGCCGCGGCTACCTCACGAGATACGGCTTGGCCGGCGGTTTGGAGGGGCGGGTGGCGGGGCCCTTGGGTTTGACGTTTTGCAAGGGGGTGGAGGTGGGCTTGGAGGTGGGGCCGATGAGGAGGACGGGCGGGTTATACGCAAGCGCGGCGATTCCTGTTTCCGAGAGGAGAAGCGGTTGCTTCGCAAGCGATTTGCGGTTGTTGGAGATGATGTTTTTCCAACTGGGGTAGATCGAGTCGAGGAGTTTTTTGTTCTGGCTTTCCAGGAAGCGCACATCGCTGGGCGTGGCCAGGAGGAGGGCGAGGTTGTCGGTGGTTTCCAGGGCGCGGCGGGCGGTGGGGAGGAAGTTGGGGGAGAGGAGGATGGCCGGATCGGTGGTGGCTTTGAGGGCGCCGATTCGGCCGAGGGCGCCGAAGGCGGTGACTTCAAAAGTGCCTTCGACGGGATCGGCGGCGAGGTTGGCGAGGGCGAGCTGATTCAGCTCGTCGTTGGCGACTTTCCAACTGCCGAGGGCTTTTGGGCCGATGGGTGTGGCCGGGCGCGGGGCATCCCAGCGGACGACGGGGATCCAGTAGAGATCGGCGAAGAGGGTGCGGGTGGGGAGTTGTGAACCGAGTTGGGTGGAGAGTTCGTGGACATCCGCGCCATTGAAAAGCATGGGGCGGATGCGTTTGCGGATGTCGTTGAAGCTGGCGTGGGCGAGGCGCTGCTGGTCGAAGGGGATGAGTTGGCGCAGAAGCTGTTCGCGGAGGATGGCGTGGATTTGATCGGGCTGGGCGGTGAGCGTGGGGGCCAGTTCGGAAAGCTCGAGGCGCTCGCGGATGGCGTCGGCGGAGAGGATGATGGCCAGGGAGGTGTCGGGTTGGGCTGAGATGTCGGGACGTTCTTCGCGGAGGACGTCGATGGCGGCCGCTTTCCAGTCCTTCTGCTGCTGGGCCCGGCGTGCGGCCGCGACTTCATCGACGGTCTGGAAGACCTGGGTGTTGGTGTCGGGGGTGGTTTCAGTGCAGCCGATGAGCAGGGAAAAAGGGAGGAGGATGACCAGCAGTGTTTTGAACATCTTGGGGTTCAGTATAGGTCGGGGCTGGTCGGTTGGGGACGGGGAAAAGGGTGGAAGGAAGGCGGACAGGAATGTCCGCCCCACCAGGAAACTTGGCCAGCGCATGTCCGGCCGGTAGAGTGGGTTGCCTATGGCGAAAGCGACTGATTTTCCGGCGGTGGGCAGGGTGTTGAGCAGGGATGAGACGTCGGTGGTGTTCAATCCGCAGGACACCAGCTATGAGATGAAGCTGCTGGTTGGGAATTATGATGGGCCGATTGGACAGAGAGTGGAGGGGTTTATCGTGGTGGAGGCGCGGAAGGTTTACACGGTTCCCAGTGGGGGGAATTTTGTGGAGCCGATATTCGGGCGGCCGCGGGTTGTGCAGGGACGGGTGAAATATCTGGATGAGAAGGAGATGGTGGTGCAGGCCGGTGGGCCGATTATCGTGCAGTTGCCGGTCGAGGATGATGCGTTTGATCTGGCGAGCGGGGATTTGATGGTGGCGTCGCTGGTGAATGTGGTGGTGATGGCGGGGGGGCGGTTTTTGCAGGGGGTGGAGGCGGCGGCGGTGAGATAGGACAAATATGGGCCCGATGGCGGTTGAATATCCTGCACAGACCCTGCCGGCCGATGCGCTGGTGACGCAGGAAAAGAGCGCGCGGCGCGGGCTTTGGGTAGTGGACATTGTTTTCCTGACGATATGCGGGGTGTTTGCGGTGCTTGCGCCGGGTGGGCAGTGGAAGAACCACGTGGCGGGGGTGCAACTGACGGCATGGAACGGCGATCCGGGGGGAGCATACGTGGTGGCTTCGCTCTATTCGGTTCGCGGCGGGAGGCATGAGTTTGTGGGGCATCCGGGGATGCCGATGCAGCTGGGAATCGGGGCAGCGGCCCAGGCGATTCACTGGATCTATCGAATCGGCGGAGGAGGGGAAAACTTCTATGCGTTCTGGGCCCGACATTTTCGGGAGCTGTTTATCGTCGGCTCAGTCGTGATCAGCCTGTTTCACGTCACTTCATTTCATGCCCTCTTTGCATTTGTCAGACGGTTGATGGGCGATGCTCGCTTGGCGCTGCTTGCGGTAGTGGCTTATGCCAGCGCGTTTCAGGTGATGTTTTCTTCCACGCGGGTCTCGCCCGAGCCGCTGCTGGTGACTACGTTTTTGTTAACTATCCTGGGGGTCTGGAATGCCGCGGTGCGATTGGAAGAGGGGAATCGACGGTCGGCGTATCGATGGGCAGCTCTCGCCGGGGTCATGTGCATCATCGCGGTGTATTCCAAATCGCATCTGGCGGCACTGCTGCCGGTTTTTGCAGGGGCGCAGTTGCTTCTGCAAAGAACGCCCACGGCGCAAGGGATAGTGCAGCGCGTGCGGCGGCGGATGGGGATGCTGTCGGTTTTCATTTCGGCGGCGATGGCAACCTTCTTGCTGGGGACGCTTCGCGTGGACTGGGTTTGGTTTTTTACCTGGTGGACGCGCAATGTGCCGGGGCAGGAAAAAGTCTCGGTCGGTCCGGATTCGCTTGATTTTGGACGATCCCTTGGCGGGTTTGGATCGCAACTGATCCGAAACCTCAAGCTGTGGCTGCCGGGAATGACTCCGGTGGGAATCGTGGTCATCGCTGAGTCGCTGTTTTTGCTGGCGGCGGCTACCGGCATGGTGTGGTTCTGGAAAAAGCATCGCGAGAAGTGGCCGATGTTGTTCTGGCCGATTTTGTATGTGGCGGCGATCACGCCGGTGGCGATTTTTCGGGCGGCCTGGCATTACCTGCTACTGCACCTGGCAATCGCGGCGGTGCTGGTGGCCGTCCTGGTGTGGGATTGGGCACAGCGGTCGGACTTTTTGCGGAGGGTTGGCCCGGCGCGGGCGGCGATCGCGCTGCTGCTGCTGATTCATTCGGTGTCGATCGTTTTTGCGATGCAGAGCAAGGTGATGGATGTGCGGCAATATCGTGATGGGCCGCGGGCCTATTTCGACGCGATGGGGTGGCTGAAGCCAGGTGAGCGAGTGGCGGTGGTAAGGCTTGGGTTTCGACCGCGGCTGATTTATGGGGTGACACCGCAGTTGATCAGCGGTGCCGATGAGTTCAAAGAGGCGCTCAATGGGCTGTTTGTGGCGGTGGAGGGCAGGGATGAAATTACGGAGCAATATATAAAGGAGAATCGGATTGGGGCGATCATCGAAGGGCGCGGACGCAGGCTTCATGCCACGCGCGTGCAGGAAACTAAATGAAGTCGCGGGATTCGAGGGGTTGGAGGTGGATGGGGAGGGGAGGCGGGGGAAGAATTCGGGGAGGAATGATCGAAGTGGGATCAGGAGTGGGGAGCGTGCTCCGAAGCAGTTCCTCAAAGGCGTGAAGCTCGAGCAGGTCGGCAAAGGCGCGGCGGGGGATGATCTCAAAGCCGCTTTCGCTGACGTAGAGGAGGAAGAGATTGGGCGACTGGCGATACTTCACGAAGGCGGGCCAGCGATATTCCGTTTGCCGGTCTTGCTGGCGAAAGACGAGGGTTGTGGGGGTGATGGTGAGCTTGACGGGATGCTGGAGGGAGGGGTTGCCATCCCATTCAGCGCGGCCAAAATTCCGCAGGATTCGATAGAGGGCGACCCAGACGGCCGCGAAGACAAGAATCCAGGAGAGGAGTGGGAGAAACAGTTGAAGGGAATTGGAGTTTGGCGATGGCGGGGGTGGCGGCGGCGGGGGCAATTGTCGATCGAGATAGTTGGAATAGGCGACGAGGGCAGCGCCGAGAGCCAGTGCGAGGTAGATCAGGCAGGCTGATTTGCGCAGGGCGGGTGACCGCCGGAAGACGAGCCACAAGAATGCGGCGACGCAGGCGTGGGGGATGAGCACGATGGGGATTGTGGGATCGATGAAGAATTCATGGCGGCCTGGGGGTGTGTTGGGGATGGGGCGGAGGGTTGTGAGCGCCAGGAAAATGAGGAGGCCGAGGGCGGTGGCGATTCCACCGAGAAGTGTGCGCCAGGAGCGTGGTTTTTGTGTGCGGATCGGGGTTCGATGGGCGCGGTGGGCTTCGGCAAATTCATCGTAGGTGAGGGTGTAATCGAGGGTGATGTTCATGGGGTGTGATGAGGATAATGCTTGCCGGTTGGCGGGGGAAGGAGTATCACCCGGGTGTGGAGCCCAGTGAGCGGATGAAGGCGGTGCAGTCGCCGGTGATACCGATGGTGGCGGAGTGGATTCGCGCGCGGGCGGGGACGATTTCGCTGGGGCAGGGGGTGGTGAATTATGGGCCGCCGAAGGGGGCGATGGAGTCGGTCGCTCGGTTTGCGGCGGACGGGGAGAATCATAAGTACAAGGCGGTGCATGGAATCGCCGAGTTGGTGGAGGCGATCGAGAAGAAGGTGGCGGGGGAGAATGGGATTCGGGTTGGGGATTCGCAGAGAGTTGTCGTGACGGCCGGCGGAAATATGGGGTTCGTGAATGCGATATTGGCGGTGAGCAGTCCGGGGGAGGAGATCATTTTGCTCTCGCCGTATTACTTCAATCATGAGATGGCGGTGGGGATTGCGGGGTGCAAGAGCGTGGTGGTGGAGACGGATGA
The DNA here is from genome assembly GCA_041482675.1 of Tepidisphaeraceae bacterium. Taxonomy (GTDB): domain Bacteria; phylum Planctomycetota; class Phycisphaerae; order Tepidisphaerales; family Tepidisphaeraceae; genus JBGPEF01. The sequence continues at coordinate 4,962 of JBGPEF010000211.1, forward strand.
GCGGTTTCGGCCGCGGGTTAGGGCGATAGCCAATGCGATCACGCGGCGGACGCGGGCGGTGGTGACGATTTCGCCGAACAATCCGACGGGGGCGGTTTATCCGGAGTCGGCGCTGCGGCAGATCAATGATCTGTGCCGGGATAGTGGGATCTACCACATTCACGATGAGGCGTATGAGTATTTTGTGTGGGATGGGGCCAAACATTATTCGCCGGCCTCGGATGCCGGGGCGTGGCCGCATACGATCTCGCTGTTTTCGCTGAGCAAGAGCTATGGGTTTGCGAGCTGGCGGATTGGGTACATGGTGATCCCGGAGCAGTTGTTTGAGGCGGTGCGGAAGATTCAGGATACGATTCTGATTTGTCCGCCGGTGATTTCGCAGTTTGCGGCGGTGGGGGCGATGAAGGAGGGGGCGGGTTATTGTCGGGAGAAACTGAAGGCGGTGGGGGAGGTGAGGAATCTGGTGGCGGAAGAGTTAAAATCGATCGGGCACTTTTGCACGGTTGCGCCGGCCAGCGGGGCGTTTTATTACTTCATGAAAGTGCGCACGGAGCTGGATGCGATGAAGCTGGTGGAGCGGTTGATCAAGGAGCACGGGGTGGCGGTGATGCCGGGGAGCACGTTTGGGATGGAGGAGGGGTGTTATTTGAGGATCGCCTACGCGGCGCTTTCGAAGGAGACGGTGGCGGAGGGGATGGGGAGGTTTGTGGCGGGGATTCAGAAGATTGTGGGAGGTTTTTGATGAAAATTTATGGTGTGCAGTTGGATATCGCGTGGGAGGAGAAGGCCGCGAATCACGCGAAGGTGCGCCGGCTGCTGGAGAAGTTCCGGCCGGAGAAGGGGTCACTGGTGGTGTTGCCGGAGATGTTTGATACGGGGTTTACGATGGAGGTGGCGAAGGTGAGTGATGAGAAGACGAGAGTGAGCAGGAAGTTTTTGGGAGATTTGGCGAAGGAGCTGGGGGTTTGGGTGATGGGGGGATTTGTGAATAGCGATGCGAAGAGTGGTCGCAATGAGGCGGGGGTTTTTGGGCCGGATGGGAAAGAGGTGGTGAGGTATCAGAAGATTCATCCGTTCACGCGCGGGGGGGAGGCGAGGGCTTATTCGGCCGGCAGGGAGATTCGGTTGTTTGAGTGGGGTGGGTTTCGGGTGTGTCCGTTTATTTGTTATGACCTGAGGTTTCCGGAGATTTTTCGAATGGCGGTGAAGAGGGGGGCGAATTTGTTTTTGGTGATTGCGAATTGGCCGCTGCCAAGGGAGGGGCATTGGGTGACATTGCTGGAGGCGCGGGCGATTGAGAATCTGGCGTATGTGGTGGGGGTGAATCGGGCGGGGAACGATCCGAAGTATGTCTATTTCGGCCGCAGCCGAATCATTGATCCTCATGGAAAGGTGATCGCCGAGGCCGGTCGGGAGGAGACAGTGATCATCGCGGATGTCGAGATCGGCGTGGTGGAGGCGTGGAGGAAGGATTTTCCGGCGCTGGGGGATATCCATTCTGAGTTTATTCCCTCATGATGGTTTGAAAGACACGGGCATTCCCGGCGCGCCGGGACTGCCCATGCCACCCCATCGAGAAATGATTGCATGCGCATTATTGATGCTTATGCCCACGTTTCGCTGCCGCGGTTTTTGAGTGCGGAGGAGTTGCTACGGGTGATGGATGAGAATGAGGTGGATGCGGCCATCATCAGCGGGGCGGAGACTTGTCCGGATGTGCTGGAATTGTCGCGGGCGATCGTGACCTGGCCGAACAAGTTTCGGGCGGTGGGGATGCCGCTGGGGAAGGATGATCAGGAGGTGCGGGATGCGGTGAGGGCGCAGATGGAGGCGGGGTTTTTGGGGATACGGATGCCGGCGGCGGTGGTGGCGCAGCGGCCGGAATTGCTGGACATTATCGGGGAGGCACAGGGGGTGCCGTTTGTGATGGGGCCGGATGTATTCGGGCCGGCGGCGATGCTGTTGTGCAGATTTCTGGAGCAGTATCCCAAGTCGTATGTGTGCGCGCCACACTTTGCGGGGATTGCGTCGGTGGATGTGTTTGAGGACATCGGGGAGTCGCGCTGTCTGCTGGATCATCCGAATTTCATCATCGGATTTTCGCGGCAGGGAGCGCATGAGCCGTCGATCATGGGATCGCTGGCCGCGTTTCTGGCGTGGCGGGTGGGCTGGAGCCGGCTGGTTTGGGGGAGCGAGTATCCGGTCTGTTTGTGGCGGGATGAGAATTATGAATGGGCGCTGAAATGGATCGATCGGATGAAACTGACGCCGACGGATGCGCAGAGGAAGGGATTTTATTATGAGAATGCGAAGCGCTGTTTTTTTGGGGCGAGGGAGGCGCGGCCGCTGAGTCCGAAATGGAATTTGATGCCGTTTCGGCAGCGAGCGCCGGTGTGGCTGTTTCCGAGGAGCACTTTGGAACTGCCGGAGGAGGTGCATCGGACACTATTACTCAATTATTTGTCGCGCGGGGGGGAGGGGCACAAGAGCTATCGGGATTTTATCGGGGGCTTGCTGGTGGATGCGGCGAGGCGGCTGGAGGGATGAATTACAGAAAGAGCAGAAACCGCAGAGAGCGCAGAGAGACGCAGAGGAAGAATTCAGAACTCAGAATGTAGAAGGAGGGGAGGTCGCTGATGGGGGGCCGCAAATGACGAATGACGAATGACCAATGACGAAAGAATGTCGAATGACGAATGCCGAAGGGGCGGCGTGTGCATCTGTATGAATCTGTGGATAGTATTTTAGCATGTCATCTGAAATGATTGCCGCTCCTGTTGTGGGTCAGTTGTCGCCGCCGCCGCGGATACTCATGGGGCCGGGGCCTTCGGATGTGCATCCGCGGGTGCTGGCGGCGATGGGGATGCCGCTGGTGGGGCATCTGGATCCGGAATTCATCCGCATCATGAATGAGACGCAGCAGATGATGCGGTATGCGTTTCAGACGACGAACAAATTGACGCTGCCGGTGAGCGGGACGGGGTCGGCGGGGATGGAGGCCTGCGTCGTCAATCTGATCGAGCCTGGGGATGCGATGCTGGTGTGCGTGAATGGGGTGTTTGGGCAGCGGATGGTGGATGTGGCACAGAGGGCGGGGGCGAAGGTGGAGAAAATCGAGCGGCCGTGGGGGCAGGTATTTTCGGCGGATGAGATTGCGGTGGCGGTGAAGAAATTTAGGCCGAAAGTGGTGGGGATTGTGCATGCGGAGACATCGACGGGGGCGTGGCAGCCGATGGAGGAGATCGGGAAGATCGCGCATGAGAATGGGGCGCTGTTGCTGATGGATTGCGTGACATCGCTGGCCGGGGTGCCGGTGAAACTGGATGAGTGGGGCGTGGATGCGGCGTATAGCGGGACGCAGAAATGTCTGAGTTGTCCGCCGGGGTTGTCGCCGGCTTCATTCAGTCCGCGGGCTTCGGAGGCGATCAAGGCGCGGAAGACGAAGGTGCAAAGCTGGTATCTGGACATGTCGATGGTGGAGCGATATTGGGGGGATGAGCGGTTTTATCATCACACCGCGCCGATCACGATGAATTATGCGATCCGGGAGGCGCTGAGATTGGTGTGTGAGGAGGGATTGGAAGCGCGCTGGGCTCGGCATATGAAGAATCATCGGGCGCTGAAAGCGGGATTGACGGGGATGGGGATTGAATATCTGGCGGCCGAGGGGCATCAGTTGCCGCAATTGAA